>CADCPU010000489.1 GCA_902803365.1 Oscillospiraceae bacterium | reverse complement strand
GAAGCATACAGGCAGACCTATGAATTTACGATCTATCTCAAAAAAGAATACTGCAAGATGGGCCTCGGAACCAAGGCGTTCCAATATATGGAAGAGCAGATCAAGGATGACGATATCGCCGTCATAATGGCGGGCTTGAGCTGTGATAATGTGGCAAGCGCGAAGCTTATGGAATCTCAAGGTTTTGAGAAGTGCGGACACTTTAAGAAGATGGGTAAGAAGTTCGGTAAGTATCTCGATCTTTGCTACTATCAGAAACTCTATCCGGAGAAGTTCGAGGAAGAAAGCGAATGCTGTAAATGCTGCTGTTAATGAGGTGCGGATATGGAATTTGAGAACAAGGTCTTTATCGTGACCGGAGCATCATCAGGGATAGGAAAGAGCTGTGCGGAGCAGATCATCAGTCAGGGCGGTACGGTCATAGGATTTGATAAGTCGGAGGCAACGATCGAGGATCCTCTGTACGCGCACTGCCGCATCGACATAACTGATGAGGCTTCTGCTTCAAAATGCATTTCCTGTATAAGCGACAAGTATAGTCACTTGGACGGACTGGTCAATGCTGCCGGTATCTGGGGGTGCGGCAAACCGTTCTATGAGATGGACACCGATGCGTTCGAGCGGGTGGTCAATGTTAATACCAAGGGAACGTTCATCATGTCCAAGCTGGCATCGCAGATCATGATCCCCCAAAAACACGGCAAGATCGTCAATATCAGCTGCATAAGGGCATCCATATTTCGCGGGAACATGGTCGATTATGTGGCATCAAAGGGCGCGGTCGTATCCATGACTTCAGCGATGGCTTTGGATCTCGCACCATATAATATCCAGGTCAATTCCGTCGCACCCGGATTTACCTATACCGGCATGACGGCAGCTTCATTTGATAATGCCGCTATCCGCGAGGAATCAGTAAAGCTCATTCCGCAGGGAAGGCTCGGAATGCCTCAGGATATCTCCAATGTCGTAATGTTCTTGCTGTCATCAGGATCAGATTACATCACGGGAACGGAGATCTGCGCAGACGGCGGATATCATATTCAGAAGTAATATTGCAGTTAACTGCATGATTTAAAGACTGATCCGGGTACGACAAAGTACTGACGGACCGGTCTTTTCTTTATCGTAAAAGTCGCGAATGGCAATGGTATAATGATATATAACGTTTCGAACATGGAGAGGGTAACCATATGAACAGTAATTACAATGATGCGGACAGATTTCCGTTATTTGGCAGAGTCAAACAGGATCATGATATCGGTGTTTACATCAAAGAGCAAAACAGTTCATTGAAGGCGATGGGATTTACGGAACACAGCCTTGCTCATATCGGTGTTGTTGCTGATCGCGCAGGTTACATACTGGAGACAATGGGAGCAGATGATCATACGATCGATCTCGCGTTGACTGCGGCCTGGATGCATGACCTCGGAAATATCATAAACCGTGTGGACCACAGCCAGTCAGGTGCCATGATGACATTCTATCTGCTGGATAAGATGGGGATCCCGTCTGAGGATATTGCGCCGATAATCAGAGCAATAGGTAATCACGATGAGGGAAGCGGTGTTCCGGTAAGCAATATCGCTGCGGCACTTATAATTGCCGATAAATCCGATGTAAGAAGAAGCAGAGTGCAGGATGAGAAGAAGAACTTTGATATCCATGACAGAGTAAATTATTCCGTTAAATCTTCGCTCCTTAAGATAAATCAGGAGCATACTTCAATAAAGCTGAAGCTAGAGATCGATACCAAATACGGTGAGATCGGTGAATACTTCGAGATATTCATGGAGCGCATGTTGCTCTGCCGTAAAGCCGCAGGGTTCTTGGGTCTCGAATTCCATCTGATCATTAACGAGCAGACTTTGATGTGATCGATCAGTTTATAAAGAGGAAATTATCCTGAGATCGGGGACTGATCAGCGAAAAAACCAATGGTAATGGCTGTTTTATGCGGAAAATGCTTTCCTGAGGTGTGTTAAAATATCCTTGAGCAATTGATGCTCGATAGGAAAACGGTAAGATCAGGACACACAGTATAAGGGCACAAGGCTATGGGATATAATTTTAGGATTACTTCTTTGAAGGATAGTTTCAACAAGAAATTAAAGAGCTTTGTAGGATCATTAGGCGCGGCTATCAGTGATGGCAAGAAGATCACATTTGCTGATAACGATCTCAGTTATGCACTGAAACTTCAGCATGATCGTATCAAGGAAAAGGGCTTTGATATCCAGTATGAACTCTATGACAGAGATAAAGGCAGTGATGCTTCGGTAGGTGCACAATGGAAAGATGCCCGATATGAGAGTTATGTCTGTCATGAGACGTATGGCCTGAAAAGGAAGATTACCAAAAACGGCAATATACTGTTTAACGACAAAAGGAAGAACATTATCTATACGACCATCACGGATGTGACATCCGGAGTGCATCCCGATAATGAAACCATATCTTGTCCGAACTGCGGTGACGTAAGTACGTTGGCGCAGATCCAGGGCGGCTGTCCTTATTGCGGTACAGTTTACAAGATGGATGATCTGTTCCCGAAGGTAACGGGTTACCATTTCCTTGAAGACGTAGCTCCGACAAGAGGAGAAATGAAAAAAGAGATCTGGCTTTTCATATTAGCCGGAGTATTAACCACTTATATGTTTGCCGGTTTGATCTGGTTGATACAAGGAAAAGGTTTTGATCTGACGGAAATAGCCGGGCTCTTTATGCTTTGTGTTTTCGGAGTTCCTATGGCCGGTGTTATGCAAGGTTATATGGCTTGGGGCATATATCGTCTGATAAGACTTTTTGTTGTCGGCCCTAGACAGTCTGCCGGTAAATTCGGAACGATCGGTTCCCGAAAGAATTTTGAGCAGAGGATGAAGGCTATCTCTCCTGAATTTTCGTTTGAGTATTTCACGAGCAAAGCCGTCTCTCTTATCAAGACTTCCGTATTTTCCAATAATGAACGCGAACTGCTTTTTTATAAGGGACAGGCTCTGGAACCGTATTTCAAGAACATAATCGATCTGAACTACGGCAGTGCGCTGGGATTGACTGAATTCAAGGAAGAAAACGGAAAAGTAACGGTTACTACGAATGCATTTTTCGATGTGCTGTATGCTCAGGGTGACCGGATAATCGCCAAACGTGATGTGTTTAAGGCTGTGTTCCAGAGAAGGACGGATATTCCGATCAATATGCAATTTTCCATTACCAAGATACAGTGCCCGTCGTGCGGTGGCAGTTTCAATGCCATGCATAACAAGTATTGCCCGTATTGCGGAACGGAATACAATATCGAGTCTCAGGACTGGATCCTGACGGAGTTGAGCCGAAGACAGCCGAATCCTCCACAAGCACAACCGCAAAGCAACAAATCGACCTCTGTATAACGTCTATATTCTGTAATCGCAATTTTGTGATGCAGAATGTTTAGAGAGGAAAATTATTAAACATGAAAAATAAGAAGATTATTGCGCTCGTGCTTTGCGGCACAATGTTGACGGCCTGTGCCGGCAAGAAGGAGGCTCCTGCAGTTACTGAAACGAGCACCACGACCGAGGTGACGACCGAAGTAACGACTGAGGAGACTACTGCCGAGACCGAGGCTGTTACGGAGACCGAGACTACTGCCGAGACCGAGATAGTTTTCGATGAGAACATACATTATTCTTATAATCCGCACGTATGCCCGAAGAAGCTCTACGATGCATATGGTCCGGAGGAATGGGAATCATTCTTTAATCTTTGTGATGCGCTCAGAGCGGGAGAAGATACTTTTGAATGCAAGAGCAGAGACGCATATGAATGGTGCTTCAGCGGTGGCCCTTTGTCCAAGTATTTTCCTGTGGCAAGGTATTATGTTACCGGAGATTTTCTTAACGGATATTCGGATGGCGTCGGACATTTCACTTATGATATTCCCGCTGAGGAGTTTGTTCAGAAACAGCAGGACTTCGAGCAGCTCGTTGTCGATATCCTGAAGGATAATGTTCGCAAAGACTATACGGATTTTGAGAAGTGCATTGTTCTGTACGAGTACATGGTCGAAAACTACACATATGATTACGTACAATATGCAAATAACGATCTTGATACGTTGAATACGCTGCCCAAAGATTCATTCGGCACATACAGGACGTTCAGGGATAAGACGGGTATCTGCGACGACTTAAGTTCCGTATATGACTATCTGCTCCTTCAGTGCGGAGTTGAAGCCATTCAATTCGATGGCAATGATCATGCATGGACGTACGTTACCATAAATGACGTCGGATACTTTATCGATCCTACATGGGGACTTCACGAATCATGTTGGACTGATCTTACTTACTTCATGATGTCGGAAGCCGATCGTGCGGACGATTTCGCAGGGAATATGAACCCTGAGATGTTCTATTACGAGCACAAGAATAAAGACGTGGACTTCTCCGCAAACGGTGACAAGTATGAAGAACTGCACAACGGTAATTTCGTGTCTTTGGACAGAGAAAACAAGATACTGTACTATGAAGACTGCGGTGAACAAAAAGAATTCCACTATGATGAGTGAAGGGAGATATTATGAAAGCTTTCTCCCAATTATATTGAAAAAACTCCCAAAAGAAGGTATGATTTGGGAGAAAAGATGTGTTGGTTGGGAGAAAGGATAGTTGCCGGATGAGACAGTTTGATTATTCTAAATTGGCTGATAGAACTTGGGATAATGAAATAGTAT
>CADCPU010000488.1 GCA_902803365.1 Oscillospiraceae bacterium | reverse complement strand
TCAAGGATAAGGCTCTTGATGGCGCTCGTTCCGGTCATGATCTCATGTGTGAGGACACGGCCGTTGCCGTCTGCAGTAGGCAGGAGCTGCTGTGAGATAACGCCGCGGATACAATGAGCAAACTGTGCGCGGATCGTTGCCTGCATGTCGACAGGAGAACCGTCGATGATCCTGTTGATGGTCTGTGCGGCACTCTGTGTATGCAGAGTCGAAAGAACGAGGTGTCCGGTCTCAGCAGCGGTGATGGCAGCTGAGATAGTCTCGAAGTCACGCATCTCACCGACGAGGATGATGTCGGGGTCTTCACGCAGAGCGGAATGGAGAGCGTAAGCGAATGAGTCTACGTCACGGCCGATCTCACGCTGGTGGATCATGGCACGGTTGTGAGGATAGATATACTCGATAGGATCCTCGATCGTGATAACGTGCTTTGCTTCGTTCTTGTTGATGAAGTCAACGATGGCGGAAAGAGTGGTCGTCTTACCTGAACCCGTAGGACCGGTAACAAGGATGATTCCGTTTCTGGCGGTGGCAAGAGTCTTGAGAACTTCAGGAAGACCGAGAGCTTCGAACTCAGGGATCTCAGCCATGAGAAGACGGATGCTGCAAGCGAGGTTGTTACGCTGGTGGTAAACGTTCGCTCTGATCCTTATGCCGTTGTCGATCATGCGTCCGACGTCAACGTCTTCGCCTGCCTCGACTTTCTTTATCTCGTCTGTGGAAAGGATGGCATAGATCATTTCCTGGGCTTCTTCCGAAGTAGGGCGCTCGTCAAGTATGTGAAGCTCACCGTACCTTCTAACTGCAAGATTGGTACCTTGAGTAATATGTACATCAGAACAGTCGCGGGATATTGCATAATCCATCAGTTCTTCAAATGTCATAGAGTTCACCTCCAAAAAATAAGTTGTTTAGATTATAAAGTAAAACATATTTGTTTGATACATTGATTTTTAAAAAATATTAAGTTTAACCCCCTAATCTGCACGAAATCCCGATTGACTTATCAGATAACAAATACTACTATTGTTCATTGTGTAAATTATGTTTTTACCGAAAACACAAGGAGGAAGAATTATGCGTAAAACATTAGCTAGCGTTATGGTTGTCTTTATGTGTCTCTTCATGTTCGCAGGCTGCGGCAACAAGACACTCGAGCAGCGCATCAAGCCCGCTGACCTTCAGAAGATGGTTGACGAGATGAAGGAGAACTCTCTTTTCAAGAGCGTTTACAAGGATGCTGCAATCGAAGTATCCGGCAACTCCATCACCTACAAGTACTACTACAAGCAGGAACTCAGCGATGAGCAGATCGAGGCTGTAAAGGCTCAGCTCGAGAAGAGCGGTCTTGAAAAGCAGGCTGACAGCGTTAAGAGCTCCATCAAGAAGTCTACAGGCATCGAGCCTGACAGCGTCGCATTCATTTACTATGACGGTGCTGACAAGGAGATCTGCAAGATCGAGAAGTAAGGCGTTCGTGAAAGTTCCCCGCTAGGTCCTCGACGCTTCGCGTCTGCGGAAGTCCGCGTGAAACTTTCACTCACTTGCGAAAAAACTAACGCACAGTGACTCAGGTTGCTGTGCGTTTTTATTTGATTTATTTGCTGTTCTTTTCGAAGGTGGGCTGCTCGTATAATCTCTTGCCGAGAAGAGTCATTGCCTGCTTCGGACAGTGATCTATGCATCTGTAACACATCGTGCATTTAGAAGATGCTAAAGCTTTACCGTTCTCGATCTTGATGTTCTGCGTCGGGCAATTCTTTGCGCAGATCCCGCATCCGATACATTTTGCCGGATCGATCTTAACCTTATCGACATAGCCTGTCGTCTTGTTATAGAACCAAAGCCTCTGACCGAATAGTCCGGCAAGATGCGCTGCAAAAGACAGGCCTTCTTTGGGATAATTGCCTTCCCTCATCTGTTTTGCGGCTTCAACAACACGTTTGTCAGCCTTTTCGATTATCGCAATGTTCTGCTCTTTTGACTTCTTAAGAGCCTTGCAGTCTCCAATCGAATCAGGCATTACTATCTGCAGGCCGCCGGTGATCTCAGCTCCGTACTTTTTCAGAAGCCTTGCAGCACAGCCTGTCCCGTCCCCCGCAAACAGACCCATGGTCGTTATCAGGAATATCTTCTTGCTTTTCCATGATGATGCGTGACTGTTTATGAAGTCCCTTACGAGATAAGGAATGTTCGAGAACTGCGTCGGATATGCAAGTATGATCTCTTCATCCTCTAAAGCTTTCATAGCATCTTCTGACTCAATAGGCGCGATTATCCCGTTGCCGCCGAGTTCACTTAAAAGCAGAGTCACTATATGCTTTGTGTTGCCAGTTCCGCTCAGATAGACCGCATTCATAGAGCACCCTCCAGAAGCATCCGGAATGCTTTCTTCAGATAATCTTCCTTGG
>CADCPU010000487.1 GCA_902803365.1 Oscillospiraceae bacterium | reverse complement strand
GTCACTAAAATCCTACTTAAGGCAGTAATGCAAGTAAAAGATAGTAGTTATTATTCGTACGATGAACTTAAAGAATTCTCTGAGTTATTTCCATTTCACTATAGCATAGAAAAGGGCGAACTAATGCAAGATGAAGACTTTGAGATTGGAACTTTTGGTGGTGATATTACGATTACAACAAGGTGGTAATGATAGATGATAAAGTATGACATCGATGCAAATGATGTAATAAAGTATTTGGCAGTTATCGATAATATCTCCTCAGCATGTTCGACCATGGAGGAGAAGCATAAACCGCGATTTTTATTTCGTGGCGAAAGCATAAATCATGATAATAAAATCAGGCCAAAGTATTTAAGACCACTAGAAGGGGAAGGTGTGCATTCTGATAGCTGTTATCTGGTGGATGAATTGGATATTATCAGGCAGTTCCGAGATGAAGCAATCTCATTTCTCCCGAATGTTGGTAAAGAGGATTATCGGACGTGGAGAGAATACGCTCAACATTTTGGCGCTCCGACAAAGCTGCTTGATTTATCCAGTAACCCACTAGTCGCATTATACTTTGCATGTAAAGACAACGCAGATGCGGATGGGATTGTTTGGATGATCAATTGGCAGAATTATCATCAGAACACTAATCATGAAGATATTAACGGTGATAGCCTATCGAGTAGCAGTTTATCGGTTTCTGACACTGTTGATTTAGCTGCTAGCGGAAACCCAATATTAATTAATCCGGTCATATATAAACCTTGTTACATAGATATCAGGATGAGTGCACAGAACAGTTATTTTATGTTATGGGGCGTAAACAAGGAGGATCTAATAGCACAAATTGGAAGTGAGAATGTTAGGGAAGGCGAGTACAAGAAACATATAGCCGAGGATGGCGGAAATGCAAAATATAATGATTCGACCATCTTGTATTACTTTATTATCGATAAAGAACAAAAGAAACGAATCCTTCTAAGATTATCTCGCATGGGTATTAATGAAAAAACTTTATTCCCTGGTCTTGATGGCGTGGGGAAATATATTGATGCAATCAATAAGTATTCCCAACAAGAGCATATAGACCGTTTAGTTGGTGAGTTATAAAGAGGAGCAAAAAAAATGATAGGCGAAAAGTTTACATTAATGCAGTATTCAGTCAGCGCTATTCTTGGATTGATTGATGCGGAACAATTTGTAATTCCAGAAATACAGAGACCGTTTGTATGGAAACGAAGCCAAGTTAGAGACTTGATAGACTCTTTATATAATGGCTATCCTACTGGGTATATTATTACCTGGAAGAATCCCGACGTTCAAACTAAGGACGGAACCATCGCAAATGGAAAACATGTACTTATTGATGGACAGCAGCGTATTACTGCTTTAATGGCTGCAATATCTGGACTTGAAGTACTAGATGATGATTTCAATACCGGTAGAATTAAAATTGCGTTCAACCCGTTGGAAACAGATCCAACGAAAAGATTTGCGGTTCAAGACGCGTCCCACTTAAAAGATAAGAGGTGGGTCCCGGATATTTCAGAAGTCTTTAAGGTGTCTTTTGATCCGTTTGATTTTGCTATTCAGTATTGCCATGATAATGGAGGAATCAAACCAAATGATGTAAACAATGCTATTAGCAAACTAAAAGGGATCGCTAATCGTCAGATTGGAGTAATCGAACTTGATCATGCCTTAGACATAGATGAAGTCACAGAAATATTCATTAGAATCAATTCAAAGGGAACCGCATTAAGCCAATCGGATTTTGTCATGTCAAAGATGGCGGCAGATACAGTTCATGGTGGCAATACATTACGCAAAGTGGTCGATTATTTCTGCCATCTTGCTGTCAAGCCTGATTTCTATCCTCAACTTCAGAAAGATGCTGAGTTTGGAAAAACAGAATTTGCGAAGAAAATCAAGTGGCTCGCAAATGACTATGAAGATATATATGATCCAGACTATGGTGATATGCTGCGAGTTGCATTTATGTACAGCTTTGACCGCGCGAGACTTGCAGAATTGGTGAGTCTGCTATCAGGAAGAGACTTCGTGACAAGAGAGTTTAAAGACGAAATCGTAGAAGACTCATATATTAAATTAAAAGATGGCTTGCTTAAATTCATGAACGAATACACATTTAAGCAATTTGTTTTAGCGATTAAGGGCGCTGGGTTCACATCAAGTAAGCTGTTGAACTCCCAGATGACATTGGATTTTGCTTATTTCCTATTCTTAAAATTACAGGAAGACTCAAGCATCCCACAAGCTCAGGTCAAAAGATACGTTCAGAAATGGTTTGTGTTATCTACACTAACTGGTCGTTATGTGGGTTCGCCAGAGTCCGTTATGAGCAGAGATATTAGAAGTATTGTTGAAAAGGGATTCCTTCAGTATTTTGAAGAGGTAGAAGCCTCTGAATTATCAAATACATTTTGGGATGTCACACTTCCGCAGAATCTAGAGACTACATCGGTAAACAGCCCATCATTTAACACGTTCTTGGCAGCACAAGGCAATCTGAAATGCAATTCGTTGTTTATGAAAGGGACGATGATTTCGGATTTGATTGGGATATCAGGAGACGTTCATCATATATTCCCTAAAGCGTATCTGAAAAAGAACGGTGTCAATAATAAGGGCAGATATAATCAGGTTGCTAATTATACATATCTTGATACACAGGTCAATAAAGCTATCAGCGATGATGCACCTTGCGATTACTTCGGGAAAGTGCTGGATCAGTGCAAATCTGGGGACCTTATTATTGGAAACATTGCAGATAAAAATGAACTGGATGAAAATCTGAAAGAGAATGCTATACCTGAAGTCATTACAGATATGACAGTTAATGACTATTCATCTTTCCTCGTGACAAGAAGAAGACTTATGGCCAAATTGATAGAGAGATATTATAAGTCTCTTTAATTGATAATCGCCGTCAACACAATTATGCAGATAGGCAGATGTTTTCTAAAGTAAAGATGAGGAAGAAAGGAAGCTGAATATGCCTGCAGGAGAAGCTAAAGAAAAAAATATGGTCAAGTCTAGGATGATTGTTCTTGCCCAAATGTTCTACGAGTATACTGATGAGGAGCATCCTATGACAGGAGCACAGATTCTGGATTATTTGAAGGAACATGATGTTCCAGCGAATGAAAAGACCTTGCGTGGAGATATAAAGCTTTTGCAGGAACTGGGGCTTGATATTGTGAAAATTGTCAGCAGGCCCAATCTATTTTACTGGGGTGAGCGGCAGTTTGAATTGCCCGAGCTGAAGCTTCTAGTGGATGCTGTTTCATCATCAAGATTCATAACAAAAAAGAAGAGCAATGCTTTGGGAAAGAAACTCGCACAGTTGGCTAGCGAAAGCCAAAGGAGTGAGTTGCGCAGGCATATACAAGCAACAAACCGAGTGAAGTCAGAAAACGAGTCCATTTATTACTCTGTCAATACGGTGAATGAGGCTATCAGCCGCAGGAGGAAGATTCAATTCCAGTACACCGAGTTTGGACCGGACCTTAAGGAAGTTCTGCGAAATGATGGGGAAGTCTATGTATTGAGCCCATATGCACTTCTTTGGAATGAAGACTTTTACTATGTGGTCGGGTGGTCAGAGAAGCATGGAAACGTATCTGTATTCCGTGCAGACAGGCTTTGCCGGCCAGAGATCCTTGATGAAAAAGCAGTGAAGCGACCGGATGATTTTGATCTGAACGATTACTCCAAACCGATTTTTGACATGTTCGAAGGGTATGAAAGAGTACCAGTAAAACTGAAAGTCAAGAACGAACACGCGAAATACATCGTTGATAGGTTCGGAACTAAGCTGGAGACTGAACAAGTCTCAGACGATTATTTCACAGTTACAGTCGAGGTATCTCTAAGCCCACCGTTCTTCGCATGGGTGTTCCAGTTTAATGGCGAAGTGAAGATACTGGAGC
>CADCPU010000486.1 GCA_902803365.1 Oscillospiraceae bacterium | reverse complement strand
GCAGCCGCAGCCGCAAAACTTCGCGCCGCAGTATAACGGCGACGATTACGCCAAGAGTGCACTCAAGTTCGGAATCACCGGAACCTGTTTTGACATAACGGTAGTACTCTCCTTTATCGGACTGATACTCGGCATTGTCGGAATCAAAAAAGCATCGAACGCATCAAGGATGGGCGTTAAGACAGGCAAGCAGAAAGCGGGCCTAATCATGAGCATCATCTCGCTTTCGCTCTCCGTCATCATACCGTTTGCATTTTTCGCTTCCTGCAGATCAAAGACATCAAGTCCGCTCAAGAGCCCGACATCGGTCCTCGCGGAAGATCCCGAACTTGAAGCTCAGGTCCTGGGAACGTACATCGGCAATAACGACAGCGTCCTGATCATAAGAGAAGACCATACCTGCATCTACTTCTACGAAGGTTTCGGCGTGAGCACGAACGACTGGAAGATCGAGGACGGTCAGATCAAGATGTACCTCTCAAACGTCCTGTCCAGCGTCTATGCGACGATAGACAAGAACAAGCCGAACGAGCTCTATCTCGAGAGCAAATCCGCCCTCTGGGACAACGAGACTTTCGTGAAGAAATCATCCGACACGACAGGCCTCGACGAGAAGGGTTGCCTTGAACTCCTCGGCAAATCCACCAAGCAGGAAAAAGCAGCCGCGGCGATTAGCGCAAGCTCGTCCACGAGTTCCGCTTCAAGCTCATCCTCTTCAGGATCGACCAAGACGATCAAAGGCATGTCAGTCCGCGAAGCACTCGACAAGTACGAAGAATACATGGACAGATATATCAAACTTTACTCGGGCATGCTCGACGGCTCTGTCGACTATTTTGAAACACTGACGGAAGTAACGGAATTGCAAAGCGAGATGGATGAACTCGAATCGGCACTTAACACGATCACTGAATCGGATCTCTCACCGGAAGACTACAAATACTACATGGAAGTAATGACACGAGTCAGCCAAAAAGCGTTGGATATACTTGGTTAAGGATTGAAAGGAAAAGGAAATGAAAGAGACTGATGAACTGCTGAGTAAACTTCAAAATTCAGCAGACATTAATTCACTTAACAATTACCTCAACTCTATAGGAGGTGAATACCCGGAGACGCTCAATGAATATCTCAAGATACTCCTCAAAGAAAAGAAGTGTAAACCCTCAGAGCTCATCAAAAGGAGCAAGATCGAGCGCACATACTGCTATCAGATCCTAAACGGCCGTAAAAAGCCCGGCAGGGATAAACTCATTGCAATCGCACTTGCACTCAACCTGTCGCTCGAAGAGACACAACGAATGCTCGAGATCTCCAAAGAAGGAGTGCTTTACGCCAAGAGCAAAAGGGACAGCATAATAATCTTCGCACTCAATCATCAGTACTCACTGATCGATTCGAATGAACTCCTCAGCTCATACGGCGAGGAAGAACTAAACTGAAAAGGAGATAAAAACTATGCAGAATCAGATCGCTACAGTAAGTCCGAATAAGGGAATGGCCATAACCTCATTTGCAATGGGAATGACAGCCATTCTCTGGTACATCATCATCTATCTGCTAGCTTGCGTGCTCAGCGGAGAAACTGCAGTAGCTGTATTGAGCATCATGGTAATTGCAGGTCCGTTCGTACAGCTTATCCTGGGAATACTGGGTATCGTATTCTCGTCAGTCGCAAAGAAAAGCGGTGCAACAGGCGGATTGAGGACCGCCGGATTTGTCTTGTCTCTCCTGTCCTTGATCTTCGGAGCTCTGACGATCTTTATCTGTTTGATCATCCTGCTTATCGCAGGTATGGCATATCGTGACATACTGAATTGGGCATTCAGTCTTCTCTGACAGAAAGCTCCATGAAGTCCCTCCCCAGCGAGGGACTTTTTTTGCGCTTGTTTATAGTGCTACAATTAAACAAAAAGGGAGCGCAACCATGGACGATACCGGTGACCTTCTGTCAAAGCTCAATGACGCTTCAGACATCAACAAACTCGACAGATATATAAGCGATATTGAGGGTAATTATGATCTCTCGTTTTCGCATTATCTTAACGACCTCATGAGAAAAATGAACGTCCTCCCTGCTGACCTTATCGAACGCAGCAACATCGAACATTCCTATTGCTATCAGATCCTTAACGGACGTAAGAACCCCGGACGAGACAAGATCCTTGCCATCTCTCTCGCACTTCAGCTTGACCTTAATGAAACGCAGCGTCTGCTAAAACTCGCGGGCGAAGGTGCGCTCTACCCCAAGAGCAAGCGCGACAGCCTGATAATATATGCGCTCGAACATAAGATGAGCGTGATAGACACAGGGATACTGCTCGACAAGTACGGGGAGAAATCATTATAAAACCCGATCACTCAACCTCGATCGCTGTTGCGCCAAAATCAGCCAACTTGTCTTCACGGACACAGAG
>CADCPU010000485.1 GCA_902803365.1 Oscillospiraceae bacterium | reverse complement strand
CTTTATCGATACCCGTATTAGGAACAGGAGTCTGATGAGCTACCTTATATGACTTATTCGGATCCTTATCCGGATTCTCGATCCACTGCAATGAAAAAGATGCATAAGCACCGAATTTTCCAAGATCATTATCTAAGCCGTCTACCATATCTTTATAAAGACCGCCTGTAACGTCAGGCATTACGTACTGACCAGGCTGTGCAGGATAAGGCTGGTCCTCAAGAGGCGAATAAACATACAAAGTGACAGTAAAAGTTTGTCCCTTTGTAATAGCAGTACCGGCTTCCGGTGTTTGATGAGCGACAGTATAAGATTTATTCGGATCCTTATCTTCGTTGCTTACCCATTTGATGTCAAAACTTGCATAAGCACCGAATCTTCCGAAATCATTGTCTAAACCATCGACCATATCCTTGTAGAGTCCACCTGCTACATTAGGCATTGTCATAGTCTGTTCTGTCATGGAATCATTGACAACAGCTGCTTTTGAATTGCTGCCATCTATGGCGACCGGCACCAAAGAAACTGCGACAGCAAGAGCAGCGCAAATCAACTTTGCGTTTCTCATTTCTTTCCTCCTAAATTGTATATCTTCCTAAAATTGTGATTTGATGATACACCAAATCACAATAAAAAGCGAATTTTCAAAAAAACAGTCTCAGGACCTGTTGAATTCTTCTATAACTCCGGAGAGGACCTGTCTGTCCTTCGCTGTTTTCGAGTTAACGAACTGACCAACATAAAAATGCCTTATCTCGCCTCTGTAAGCGATACCGAAGATGACTCCGCCGCCTCTTATGAGACTTCCGAAGTTATAAGAATTGTTCGTAAGGCTCATCTTGGAGATCTGAGCTTTGTAAAAAGTCTCGCCGTTAACGATCACGGCATCTTCCGTAAATACGATATCAGAAGCAAATTTTCGCATCCAGATAACGAAAGCAATCGCATCGATCGGAAGCATGATAAACGAAGCAGCCGCGGCAAATTTAAGGAACTCAGCAGGAAACATAAAGCCGTAATCGCCGGATTGAAGGATCGCAAGAAGATACAAAAGGCCTGCAAATACAGGGATGATCAAAAGTTCAAGGAAGAACTGCTTTATGATGATACTGCGCTCAAAATGAAATCTGACTTCAGAACCGGAAGCAGATGTATCCGCTGTAGCCATCTTTACCTGTTCCCTGTATACGGACTGATCTATCAGTGCCTTACCGTTGATACTGATGTATCTTGCAAGGACATTTCTCTTTTCTCTTGTGCTCTGATCCCAACTGGAACCACACCAGTATGATGCGATCACCTTACCATTTTGGGCGTAGACCTCCATTGAAAGGCTAAAGACAGGAAGTAAATAGTTCGGCCAAAATGCACGACCGAATGAGATCGTGGACAAAGAAGCATTATCAAAGCTCTCTCCGTTTATGATAACGGCATCATCACCAAACGTTATAGACTCGAGTGTCTTTTTCCTTTTGATCAGATAGACGATAAGTCCCTCAAGAGCAAAAAACAAAAAGAACATACCCGGAATCAAGAACAGTATAAGAAACCTGTTCAGGCTGAAACCAAGGATGCTTAATGCAATAAGTACGACACCAAGTGTCAAACAGATCGCAAGCGCACGCTTAATGTACGAATGCATGTGCGCTGCGTCAAAATCAAAAGTTGAACTGTACATATATCTTACCTCATAAAAAAGATCTGCTCCTAACAAAGGTTAAGAGCAGATCAGAATTGACTGTTTTATAGAAATTACTTTCTGATACCAAGTCTGGAGATGATTGAACGGTAACGCTCAATATCGATCTTTGCGAGGTAATCAAGAAGTCCTCTTCTCTTACCAACCATCATAAGGAGTCCTCTTCTGGAGTGGTGGTCACCCTTGTGTGTCTTGAGGTGTTCTGTGAGGTGATTGATCCTGTATGTGAGAAGTGCGATCTGTACTTCAGGGGATCCTGTGTCGCCCTCTTTTGTTGCATACTCTTTGATGATCGATGCCTTATCGAATTCTGCCATTGTTGTTTTCCTCCATTTAATGAAATATGCCTGCGACAAAGAGTAAGGTCGGAAGTGTCCTATATCCTTGTGCGCGGTAACTGTAGGATAATATCACAATAGAATAATTGTGTAAATACCTAATTTATCGTCTGTTAGCGCTTCTTACCGTAAGGTAACCCTTGGCGATACCGTAATCGGATTCACTGCAGAACTTGGCGCGGTCAAATTCCTTAGGCGGGATCTTATGACCTACGAGTTCATGCCAAGTGTCTCTGCCGCTCATCTTGGAAAGATACATTGCCTGGTCTGCAAGATCTACGTGATTCTGAAGCGAGAGTTCAACATTCTTGGAATCATAGATAGGATATCTTACATAACCTACGGAACAAGTGATATGCCTGATCGAACCGTTCGGCTCTTCGATCGAGATGCCGTTTCTGAACGCATCGTTGATCTGCTCAGCTGTTTTCGCGAAATCATATGGGAACTTCGCAGATGAAACAACGAGGAATTCCTCACCGCCGTTACGGATAACGACACCGATATTACCGAGAAGTCCGCGAAGAGTCTTACCTACCTGACGGAGAACATCGTCACCTGCAGCATGTCCGAGCTCATCGTTGACCTTCTTGAAGAAATCGATATCGATAAGGAATACAGCGAAAACATCAGTATCATATGTTTTCGGAGCCTGCGATATAGGATTGGCCAACAATTCCATCTTCATGTAATTAACCAAAACCTGAGAAAAATATTTACGGTTAAAGCATCCGGTAAGCTCATCGAGATACTTCTCAGAAGCAGCCGTATCAACATAACTCTGAACCATATCGATCCAAGTCTCTTCCTTGCCGATAGCGGCAAAAGGCTTGGAAAGCTTGCCGGACAATAAGTAATCCGTCATATCTCCCCTGTTGATGTTACGCATCTGCATGAGGAGTTTCTTAACAGGCCTCGAGATGACCTGATCATAAACAACGACTATTACCGTAGTAAGTACGATAGTAGTAATGAGGACATGCATAACAAGAGAGAAAATAAAGGCCGACTGGATCTTACCGTAACTCTCGGCAACGATATCGCCGGCCAGAATTGTAAACATATGATATATGCAGAAATCGAAAACGAGCGTAGCGGCAAATACAACTATCGATACATAGATCGTAGCATCAGAAAGAGACTCCCAGGTTCCTACCCTGGCAATCCTCTTGAAACCGCGTTCAAAGCCATTCTTAACTTTGCTCATAATTAACGAAAAATACCTGCATTCTATTAGATTCAATGTATTATAGCATTAATAAAAAACCTAAAAGTCAGGTTTTGTAACATAATTGTAAATGTTTGATACCTTATAAAGAGCAATATCAAATAT
>CADCPU010000484.1 GCA_902803365.1 Oscillospiraceae bacterium | reverse complement strand
CTGTAAATATTTTATCAAAAACAGTCCAGATATCACAGACTATGCCTGTATCGGCTCGTCCGCAGGCGCGCTCGAAAATGCCATTGCAAAGGCTGTCGGTAGAAGCAGCCACGTTGAGATTTGTGAGAACGCAAACGCCTGTGTCGTCCTTATCGGAGAATACGATCCTGGACGAATAGTTCGGTGTACCGCCGGAGTGACCGATCACGCCGTTTTCGAACAGTTCCCATCCGGCATAATAGTCGCCTTCTTCCTTAAGGTTGTATTTTATATGTTCTATTGCAAGAACAAACTCAGTATCGATCTGTTCGTCTCCGAGCCAGATCTTAAGCCAGCGACTCATGTCTTTACCGGAGGAATAGAAATATCCTGCAGGAATACTGCCCTCACGGACAGGCACAGAATACTCAAGAGGCGTTCTGTAGCATAACCTCGAGCCGTCGATGATCCTGTCTTTGGTCTCAGGGACACCGACATAGGTATCATAAAGTCCGAGCGGGGTGAGGATCTCGCCGGTCATGTAGTCGCGGTACGACAGACCTGTGATCTTCTCGATCATGGCGCCCAGGAGATCAAAGTTGGCGTTGGAATAGTTGTACTCGGTACCCGGCTTGCACTTGAGTTCCTTACCCGACATACTGTTCGCCCACTCGATGAGCGTCATGTCTTCTGTGGCGCTCGGGTAATTTTTCTCGCTGTTGGTAAAGCCGCTTTTTTGAGAGAGGAGATCATCTACAGTGATGCTGACTTTCTGAGAATCGAAGAAGACTTCAAATCCTTCTATGTATCTGTCTACCGTGTCATCTTTAGCAAGTCTTCCCTCGTCGATCAGCTTCTGTATCGCAAGTCCGGTAAATGCCTTGGTCATTGATCCGATCTGGTAAAGCGCATCCGAGTCACCGTAGTGATCCTCCTCACCCTTTGAATATATGACTGCACTTACCGCCTTGCAGCCGGTGTCTTTCCTGAAGTCGCCGACCAGAGATGCGGCGTTATTGTTTGTCATGTTCCCTGCCAGGAGCAGGATGGCTGTTGTTAAAGAGATCAATCGTCGTATCATTGGTCAGGTTTCCTTTCGAGCTGTATTTACCGTAAGGGT
This sequence comes from Oscillospiraceae bacterium, assembly GCA_902803365.1. The sequence goes on along the minus strand of CADCPU010000484.1, from coordinate 1,587 downwards.
ATATGATGGGGCTCAAAGGAGCAATACGACCTCGCACTTGTTGCAATCCTGTTAACAGTTGTTGCAACTTGAACAAATAAATTATCAAGATAAGTTCGAAAAAGTAAACTTTTTTTATAATTTGCTATCGCAATTATTTTTGATAGATGTTATAATTACGTTACGACTCCATAAAAAAGGTAGCGAAAGCCCCAGTAGGGGCGCGAGTAGCCACTCTTGAAGACAGATCGGCCCAAAAGATAACCTCTGCGCGTGTTTCATGCTCAGAGTTTTCTTTTGCCCGAAATTTGAGATTTCCCCTTTATTTACTCAAAATATCAAGTCCCCATTTGACAATTTGCTATACTGAAAACAAGATCGATCCTGCTTAAGAAAGGAGAATCTTATGAACAAGCTCGAGTTATTGGCTAACGTTCTCGAATATATCGAAGGACATATCACGGAGGATATCCACACCGATGATATAGCCAAGGCTGTCTACTGTTCGAGGTCCTCCCTTGAGAAACTCTTCCGCTTTGCAAATCACATCTCCGTCCGCGACTACATCATGAGGAGACGTATGACCAGAGCCGGAAAGACACTTGTCGAAAACAGTGAGCTCAGCATCCTTGACGTAGCCGTTATGTATGGCTATTCGAGTAACGAAGCTTTCACCCGCGCATTCAGACAGGTGTGGTACCAGTTGCCGTCCGATTTTCGAGCTCGAAAACGAGCATCGGAACTATACCCGAGGATAAATCCTTCCTTGGAGACAGGAGATGATCTTATGGAAAAACATACTAAATTCGATATCAGGGATCTGTACGACATCATCGTATCACGTCAGGGCTGCAGGATCATCTGCGCCGACATCCAATTCCTCATTCGGATCAACGAGATATCGCGTAAGGCAGGAGACCTCGCGATCATAGAAGCCATGCGAAGGCTTGATGAGGTCGCAACGGAAAATGACCTTGTCTTCAGGATCGGCGGTGATGAATTCGTACTTCTCACCGACAGCCCGGACGAAGACAAGGCCAATGAAAAACTTGATAGATTGCTTGCCATGAACGGCAATACGATCAACTTTGAAGGAAGGCAGATACCGCTGTCTTTATACGCCTGCAACATAAAGCTCGAAAAGGCTGATCACTATAACGAGATGTTCTCAACCTTTTGGCATGCGATTCTGGATACCAAGGCGGAGACTATGTCTTAAAACTTCAAGCGCATCTGATACCAGACCGCGCCGCCATGGACCGAAGAAGATACCCCTTCATTAATAAAGCCGAACTTCTCGTAGTATGCGAGAAGTTCTTTTTTGCAGGTAAGGACTGCGCCTTTAAGACCGAGGCTCTTGGCGTATTCGAGAAAACTCCTCATGGCAAGAGCTGCGATGCCTGATCTTCTGAACGAAGGATGGGTCTCTACACCGAAGATCATCTGCCACTTACCGTTTGCGTTATGGTAAGAAGTATCAGAATACATCTCATCCGTTAAATCCTTCTCGACTGTGACGGGACCGTCGACAACGCTTATGATCTCGCCTTCATGCTCCACCAGAGTGAAGTGCTCCGGGTAGCATCTGACACGCTCGGAGATCGTCTT
>CADCPU010000483.1 GCA_902803365.1 Oscillospiraceae bacterium | reverse complement strand
GGAATGGCCGTTGGTATAATGGTCCTTGGCATCCACTGCCTTTGAAAGAGCTCCCATGACTTCTCTTGAAAGTCTCTCCTTGGCCTGCATGACAGCCTCTCTCTCTTTTGCCTCATTAAGCTCAGCCTCGGTCTGGATAAGCTTCTCATATTCGGGAGTCTCCAATGAGAGGAATACGATAAGACTTCCTATAGAGGCTATGAAAAATGTAATGAGCACATCATCAAAGAACAGCATCTGCAGAACAAATAAAGTTCCGGCCAAAACCATGGCAAGTATCAAAGTTGTCAACTGGCTTTTTTTGTAACGTTCTCTGTGTGTCAGCATATATAAACTTGCGATCAGGAAAAACAGTATGGGAAAGCCATAGGCTACCGGCGTAAAAAGAAACTCGTGAATATAGTTGCCACCCTCATCATAGGTGAATACCCAGCCGGTAAAGGGATTGGTAAACAGCAGTATAAAATCTGTTCCAAGCAGGATCACATTGATCGCATTACGTCTGACCAAAGACGAATGATTCATCGAAGAATAAGCATATACGTAATATATGAACAGGAATCCGGTAACCGCTGCCAAAGCGGAATCCGCCATATTGAACAGATGATGGATGGGATTGGGAACAGATGCACGTGCGCTTGTGACAATCGCTGTGGCTACATCCACTATATCCGTGATCATCACAGCGAAAGCAAACCTTCTGAATGCGATATTGACCCTGGTAGGATTGGTGTATCGTATCATAAGGTAGACACATAGGACAATATTAAGCGGTATGACCGCCACTTCCAAAAAAATGTTATAGTCCAGATTCATATTGAAAGTATTAAAGCCCGTGTTCTTACTTTTGTCTCAGTTCAAAATCCGTATCTTCATCGATCATCTGAAGCATGATGGCTGCAAAAGCCGGATCAAACTGCGTGCCCACGCCTTTTTCGATCTCAGCTCTGACCACTTCCTGCGGCAGTGCATCACGGTAGCTTCTGCGTGAAGTCATTGCGTCATAAGCATCGGCAACGGCGATTATACGGGCTTCTTCCGGTATCTCCTCGCCTTTTAAGCCATCAGGATATCCTTTTCCGTCGAATCGCTCATGATGCCCCTTGGCACCTATGGCAAGCTCCGGAAATGCCGGAATATTCTGAAGGATCTGCCATCCAAGCACAGGATGCTGTTTGATGATCGCATATTCTTCATCACTGAGTTTTGAATCCTTATTAAGGATATTGTCGGGAACGCCGATCTTGCCGACATCGTGAAGCAGTCCTATGAAATAGATACTCTCGGCTCTTTCATTTGAATATCCGACACGTTTGGCGATCTCTCTTGAGTACTGCGCCACTCTAAGCGCATGACCATTGGTATATTTATCCTTGACTTCAACCGTCTTGGAAAGCGTCATAACGACCTGGGTATTCAAAAGATTGAGTTTCTCAGTTTTTTCCTGTACCTGACTCTCCAGATCATTTTTCAAACGAGTCAGTTCGACTATATGATGGACACGGGTCATCAAAACCTCAGGAACAAACGGTTTTTTGATAAAATCCATCGCTCCTGCTTCAAGTCCGTGCGTCTCAGTTCCGCTCTCTTCATCAGCAGTCAAAAATATCACCGGAACGGCGGCGAACTGCTCATTGGCGCGAATGCGCTCCAAAGTCTCAAAACCATCCATCTCGGGCATGTGTATATCCAAAAGTATCAGATCCGGACAGCGCCCTCCCTCAAGAAAGCGCAGTGCTTCACTGCCTGAGTGAACACAGCTGGCCCGCATACCGTTGGCAACCAATATATGACTTGCCGTTTTTAAGTTGTTGGAATCATCATCAACAACAAGTATCCATTCGTTCATTTTTATCTGTAATTCCTTTATTTTTCTACAGTTTCAATAAGAGTCTGTAACTGTTCTTCCGCAGTCATGGAATCAAAATCTTCCAAAGCATTCAGTATGCCTTTAAGCAAATCCATAACCTCCCCACATGAAACTCCTTCGGGGATTGCCGGCAAAAGACTGCTTTCCGGAAGTACCGTAAGTTTCTTAATGACTGCCTGAGCACTTTCCACTTCAAAGTTAAAGATCTTTTCTTTTGCATCAGCAAGTATATCACAGAATTCTTCATGTGACACAGTCTCACTCTGCCCGGAAGCGTTGTCACCGCTTCGTGCGCCTGAAGTATCTCCAAGGCTTCCGCTTTCTTCATCTGACTGTTTCTGCTTAATTATACGATGGATCAGTTCACACAGCTCTTCGTATTTTGCAAAAAGTATTTCTGCGCCGGCATCGATCACATCTATCTTCTTATCCTTAGCTGCAAGTTCCTGCTCAAG
>CADCPU010000482.1 GCA_902803365.1 Oscillospiraceae bacterium | reverse complement strand
TCCTTGTTGTCCATTTTTGCCTCCTTTATTTCCGCATCTACTTATAAGACGCATAAGCAAAGCGGATTATTGGGTGGTTCGAGAAAATTTTTTTCAATATATCACGAAAAGCCCCAAATAGGCATAGGAACAGGGCGAACAAGAAATCAGATATCGTCCCGACAAAACTGTCGGGGAACGATCTTAACAAGGCGGATATCACAACCAATATTTATGGTTTAGTTTCCATAAACCACAACTTTTTGTCACCCCGGGTTTATCTGGTGTTGAATATTATAATATTTTACGGGTTTCTGATTTGCCACAAAAATACCCATGTTGGGATCCGCCCTTAGATCGACTGTTTTGCACCAATCGCGATGCATCTTCAAGATCTGTCGCAAAAAGGGAGCCTGCGCATAAATCACAGTCGCCAAACAGCGTAATATCAGCATTTCGAGCATAATACGCAGATGACGCCATTGGCATTCCCTCTCATAGAAAAAGACAATTGCGTATGAGCATAGATCAACAGATCCTTACATTTTCCAAGGCTTCAGTATCGGTTGACAGTCAATTTTCACTGTGCTATAGTTTCCATATTGAAGGAATAATGGGTTTGAGATCGATTGAAGTGTGTGTGTATTGTTCAGTTGATCCGTTTCTATAATTAAGGGTAGATAGCAATATGAGATTTTCAGTATTTTGATCTCAATATTTTCATATTCGATTTTATCAGTTCGTATAATCTGGCCATGTTAACAGATGCCATTTTATAATACTTTCTTTTGCAGTGCGCAGGCGATCGAAAGGCAAAAAACTATTTATGGGTTGAATGAGACCCAAAGGAGGCAAAAAATGTTTAAGACACTCAACGAGACAGAGCTTATGACAGTTAACGGCGGCGGTAAGTATGTACGCGGCTATAAGGTAGTATGGAGAGGATCCTACTATGAGAAGGTATGGGTAGGACCTGTCTGGGTATCAAGCGACTATCCCTACAGCGAGATCAGAGTTTATTAATGGATCTTTCTGATCGCGTTCAGGAATGAACTTACAGGGGGCAAGTAGCCGCATTGGGCTGCTTGCCTCTTTATATAATATTACGGTAGCATAAGTCCGTTACTACGGAGTTAGTTGATGAAGTATTATTGCGTAAAGCAACATGACATAACAGATTGCGGTGCAGCTTGTCTCGCCACGATCTGCAAACAGAACGGTTATAGGATAGGGATCACAAAGATCCGTGAAGCAGCCGGTACCGATACGGAAGGTACCAATGCCTATGGCATGATCAAAGCCGCAGAACGATTAGGCTTTCTGGCAAAAGGTGTAAGAGGTGACAGGGAATCCTTTTATTCGGATATCCCTCTGCCTTGTATCGCACATATGATGGTAAACGGCACCTTAACGCACTATGTCGTAATACATAAGATAACAAAGCGGTATATCCTTATCGCAGATCCCGCAAAAGGGATCGTAAGACTTAAACCCGAAGAATTCTTCGGAGAAACGGGAACCGAAGACAAAGCGCCCGAATACGAGTGGAGCGGCGTCCTGATCCTGTTGACAAAAAAAGAGACATTTAAGAAGGGCGTCGAGACCAAAGGTCTGTTCAGCAGGTTCTTCTATCTTCTCCTCCCGCAGAAGAAGCTGATCCTGCATATCTTTCTCGCGTCATTGATATATACATTATTCGGCATCCTCGGAGCATTTTACTATCAGGCTCTGATCGACTCGGTACTTCCCTGCGGTCTGCAGAAGATGCTGACCACGCTGTCCATAGGCATGATACTGCTAAGTATCTTCAAGATAGCTCTCGTCACCATCAGGTCCCACATGATGCTGTATCTGAGCCAGAAGCTGGATATCAAGCTGCTCCTGGGGTATTACCGTCATGTCATGGATCTCCCCATGAACTTCTTCGGAACAAGAAGGGTCGGTGAGATCATCTCGCGTTTTGCGGATGCGGGCAAGGTACGTGATGCCATCTCGGGAGCGACCCTTACCATCATGATCGATACCCTGATGGCTGCAGTAGGTGCGGTGATCCTATGCACACAGAATGTTAAGCTGTTCCTCATAACAGTCGTGATGGTGATCCTCTATGCCGTCATCGTATTCGCATTTAATGAGAGATACCGCAAGCTGAACGAAGAAGTGATG
>CADCPU010000481.1 GCA_902803365.1 Oscillospiraceae bacterium | reverse complement strand
GCCAAGCTCGATACGACTTACCTCGGCATCAAGCTTCCGTCGGTAGACTATTCAAGGAGCCCGATAATGGATGTTCGCGGGATAACCGCAGGCTACAAGAATACACCTTCGGGTTTCTTTAAACCTGCAACGAAAACGAAGACAGTAGATGATGTCTCCTTCCAGGTATGGCAAAACGAGATGGTCGGACTTATCGGCAGCAGCGGCTGCGGCAAGACGACTCTCGCAAAGACCTTGTGCGGCCTCATAAAGCCGACTTCGGGAAGCGCCGACTTCAGGCTCCCCGATAAGCAAGATACATCACTTCCTGATCAGCCTCTCGGCGTAGTATTCCAGGATCCGATATCGTGCCTTAATCCTTCGCATACGATCAGGTGGCATCTGTGCGAACCTTTGCGCACCAAGTATAAGAGATCTGAACTTACGCCTGACAAAAAGCGCGAGCTGATACTTCGCGCGCTTCAGGATGTCGGTATGGAAGAAAAACATCTCGACAGATATCCGTCACAGCTGTCGGGCGGACAGCGCCAGAGGATCGCCATCGCGATGTGCCTCATACTTGACCCGTCCGTTATAATCGCTGACGAGCCGTTCTCATCGCTCGACGCAAGTTCTGCGTCATCTATCCTTCAGCTCCTCTCGAAGATCTGTCTGGAGCGCAAAACGGCCGTAATCTTGATATCCCATAACCTGCATATAGTAAGGACGATGTGTAAGCGCGTCCTCGTCATGGACAGCGGCAAGATCGCAGAGGAGGGTTTGACCTCAGAAGTTCTGAAGGATCCGCAGGCCACGGCGACCAAAAAGCTGCTTGAAGCAGAGGTCAAATTGGGAAGAAAATAAAGCAAACATAACCCGCGGGAAATGCAAGGTTATGTTTTCATAAGGTCAATATTCAGATTCACCTATCCTAGTTTCAACCTGTTCGGCATCGTACATAAACCAACCGCTCGCAAATACCTGATCATCGGAATCCTTATCGTATACGACTACGAGATAAGCACCGTCTTCTTCAGGCGTATACTCGAATTCAACATATGTGTAGTATGGATCGGCAGTCATGGTAACCGTTCCTGATTCAACAACTTTGCCGTCGTGATAGAACTCATACTTATAGTTTCCGTCTTCGCGACAAATGGTATTCAGCCTGGTTATATATTCCGTTCCGTCTCTAGTATACGTCAGATAGACTCTATGCATTCCTTCATCCGACAGCTTGGGAAAAATAAACAAACCTTCCGGGACTGCATTAACATCGATCGAATCTATACTGACTACCTCACCGGATTCCTCAGTCAGAATCACACCTTTGTCGATAATATCAACAACATTCTGATAATTTCTAAAGTACGCATTATAGGTTGAAACTTCTGATGTGTGATCTATCGTATTGCTCAATTGAATATCATTCTCGATGGCATAGGGGAAATATCCACAATTCAGAGCACCACTTTCGCATTCAAGATCGAGGATAAAAACAACTGCCCCGTCTTCATTGATATAGAGCTGTCGGCTAAGGCCTCCATATCCGTAAAAAGACCTCATTACATCGTTCGGAAAGAGGCCTCCCCAGTATGCGAAATATACTGAAGCATTCTGTGTATCACGCTTAATGGTCGCTTCGGCTTTTTTCAAAAACTCTTCTGAGTTATAACCGGCATTTTCGAGGACTTCTTCATTGGTCATCCTATTGCCGTCTTTATCAAAATTGTAGACATAGAAACTGTTTTCATGCCAGGCAATACCATATAAGACTACCGTCTTTGAACCATCTTCTCGCTCAATATGTTTGATCGACAGATCCGGAAATTCAACCATTAATAAATAACACCTACGATATTTTTCAACGATCTCTTCATTGACCTTCTCGGCATCCTCGGTTCCCAGATCGATATGAGGAATCATACACTTGATATCATTTGCCTCATCATATATAAATTCCTGCATCGATACATAATCACATTCTCCGAGATATTGCTGATCGGGCGATTGCTGATCATCCAGATAGCTTCCGACAAGGAATCTGCTGTATGCATCGAATGCCGCCAGATCCTCATTGTTTTCCAAAGCCTCATAATAAGCAGCCATGGAGACCTGTCTCATATCGACAAAATAATCGTCTGATGC
>CADCPU010000480.1 GCA_902803365.1 Oscillospiraceae bacterium | reverse complement strand
TGAATTTAAAGAAACTGTTTATTATATTATTGAAGGCTGCGGTCGCTTTTTTCCTTGTTGTAACACTGAACAGGATATTTATGCCAAAGTATATCAATGAGAACAGGGATGGCCGGATTACTCAGGAATACTATCCGAAAAGCAAATATACCGATGTGATCTTTGTCGGTTCATCTACTGTCCATAGTGGTATTGATCCGAGGGTATTGTTTAAGGAACAGGGCATATCATCATATGTACGTGCAAATGCTTCACAGACAATGTGGATATCGTATTATATGATAGAGGATGCGGTCAGGTGTCATAAGCCTGAGCTTGTATGCATCGATACCACATTTATAAAGTACGATGATGATTTTGTTGAGGAACCCAGCACGCGAAAGTCACTTGATGGTATGAGAATGTCTCTGTCCAAGATAAAGTGCATTCGGGCATCCATGGGTAAAGATGAGAAGATGGCAGATTATATCGTGCCTTTGTTCAGGTTTCACTCGAGGTGGAAGGAGCTTACACTTGATGATTTTAAATATGCGTATTACAATAGACCGGTGACGGTTAACGGATATCTGCCGGATTATGAGGTGGAAGCTGCAGAGCCCGGTGAACTTGTATATACCAAAGATGGGGATACGGCTCTTTCACCTAAAAATGTTGAATACCTTAAGAAGGCAATTGAACTGTGCCGGGGCATGGATATTCAGGTGATGCTTATTAAGGTGCCTGCTCACTCATCCAACTGGAGCAAAGATTACGACGCGCAGATAAATGAGATCGCGAAAGAGTACGGTTTATCGTACATAAATTTTGACGATAAGAACAGTGAGATAGGGTTGGATTACAACCTTGATACTCCGGATGCGGGAAGCCATCTTAACGCAAGCGGAGCGGAAAAGTTCTCAGTATATCTGGCCGGATACTTAAGAGATAATTACAGTGTGAGCGACAGAAGAGAAGACAGCACGTATACGGACGTATGGAAGAATATAGATCATGATTCTTCGGTCGATCAGTATCTCATAGATAACAATACATTAGCGGGAGGAAGGATAGATGGACAGCAATAAGAAGATAATACTTACAGGAGACAGGCCGACGGGACGGCTGCATCTGGGACACTATGTGGGATCTCTCAAGAGGCGTGTGGAGCTTCAGAACAGCGGCGAATATGATGATATAAACATACTTATTGCTGATGATCAGGCGCTTACGGATAACGCTGATAATCCCGGCAAGATAAGGGATAATATTATAAATGTGGTGCTCGATTACCTGTCAGTAGGGCTTGATCCGGATAAGGTAACAATATGTGTACAGTCTGCGCTTCCGGCACTGCATTCGCTTACGTTCTATTATATGAACCTTGTTACCACAGCGCGTGTATCACGCAATCCTACCGTCAAGTCGGAAATACAGATGCGCGGCTTTGCGGATGAGGGACTGCCTGTAGGATTCTTCTGCTATCCCATATCTCAGGCTGCAGATATAACGGCGTTCGATGCTACGATCGTTCCTGTGGGTGAGGATCAGCTTCCGATGATAGAGCAGACAAGGGAAATCGTTGAGAAGTTCAATAAGACCTACGGAGATACGCTCGTACTTCCCAAGGCTGTAATACCCGAGAATGAAACACAGAGGCGTCTTCCCGGAGTTGACGGCAAGGCCAAGATGAGTAAGTCGTTAGGTAATTGTATATATCTTTCAGACACGCCCAAGACAATAAAGAAGCAGGTGAACGGCAAGATGTTTACTGATCCCATGCATCTTAAGATCGAGGATCCGGGACATATTGAAGGAAATGTAGTGTTTGCCTATCTTGATGCTTTATGTACAAACGATCATTTCAGGGAGTATCTCCCGGATTATACCTGCCTTGATGAGATGAAGGAGCATTATAAACGCGGAGGACTCGGAGACGGGGTATGTAAGAAGTTCCTGATCTCGGTACTTGAGGAGACACTGTCGCCCATAAGGACGCAGAGGGAGAAATGGTCTGAAAACATAGGCGATGTATATGATATCCTTGCCGACGGTATAAACAGGGCAAGGAAGAAGACCGACGCCACGCTTGCCAGAGTACAGAGATCGATGAGGATTAATTATTTTGAGGATCGTTCAATAACCGGCGAGTGGGAAAAAATGCTCGGGAATCCGGCTGATTAAACGGTATAGGTAAGGATTATGGATGAAAAAAGAAGAATCTCGCTTGAAAGAGCCAAGGAGCTTTATGAAGAGATAGAGGATTATCTTGCATTTAAAGATGATTTCTTAAGAGAAACGGCCGAACGCAGGGATGTACTGTCAAAAAAGCATAAGGAAGAGCTTATGAACTATTTCGAAGCATCGGAGGAAGACTGGAACGACTGGCACTGGCAGCTGCGGCACAGGATAAGCTCCGT
>CADCPU010000479.1 GCA_902803365.1 Oscillospiraceae bacterium | reverse complement strand
TCATAAAGAGTACACATCTTTTTTCTAGACTCACGATGAACACGAACAAATGGTGTCGTGGAAAGGAGTAAAAAGATGAAAAAACAATACCTGAGATTCGGAATTATCTATTGCATCATTGCACTGCTGTTTGCATCAGTAGTGACAGTTTTCTATACCAAGGGCAAGATCGATGAGATCAATGAACGTCTTCCTTTAAGGAATTTCTCCTGGTACGCTAAGCAGAACGAGCCTGACAGGGATCTGATCTTCCAGGATGTTTTGAACAACTGGACAGATTACTCTCAGACATCAAGAGATGACAATACAGGTTTCTACAGTTCGGTAATCGAGGACGGCAATGTTATTTTGGAGTCACAGGATTTTTTTCAGATCTGCTCCATTGTCGAGAGAACTTACGGCGAGGATCAGATCCCGTTTATGGAATACAGATACCTTCTGATCCCGGATTCGTTGGACCTTAAGGACGTTGATTCTCGCGACCTCAATCTGATATTTCACATCGATTCTATTACAGGGGCTAACTGCGATAATGCTTTCGTATACGACGGAACATTGCGCGTTAAGGTCAACACCGAAGACGGAACCGAAGAAAGAACGGCAGAGATCGGACGCCCGACCGCAGTGGACGTCTCCAAGGGCGTGCCTTTTGAAGAATGGCAGACAACCCCTGACTATTATTATGCCCGTTCGTATCTTTTTAAGAATGAGAAATACAACACCGAAGCCCGCAAACTCGCTCTCGCATATATCGCAGATTGTGAGGCAGGCGTTGAATCAGGAGATTACAAGACTGACAACGGAATCTTCACATCGACCGCATCCCGCACTTATGAGCTCGGCAACGGCAAGTACCGCATCACTTATTTCGCTGTCGTAAAGCCGCTCGGCATGGCTCTGACTGATAACGCCAAGACATATATCGCAATACTTATCGCGTTCCTGCTCGTTGAAGCCGGAATCATCTTCTCTACAAGGATGCTCTATCTCAACCAGAAGAGTTACGAGCTTCGTTCTCAGAAGCTCACACGCGGCATCGCACATGAGCTCAAGACCCCTCTCGCCATCACGAAGACATGCGTCGAAAACTGGGAATACCTCGACGAGAAGGATCGCCCCGAATACTCAAAGAAGATCATCAGCGAAGTCGACCATATGTCCGGCATGATCACCAAGCTCCTCGAACTCTCAAAGATCAGCGGCGGCAACGTCAAGCTCAATCGTGAGGACGTCGACCTGATGCTCCTCACAAAGAATATCAAGAATCGCAACTCCGCTCTGATCCTGGAGCGTGGGATCGATGTCTCCATCACAGGCGATGAAAAAGACGGTACATATCTCGTCAACGCAGACCTCGATATGATGAACATCGTTATCAGCAACTTCATGTCGAATGCGATCAAGTACTGTGATCATACGATAAAGATCTCGATAAACCGCGTCGGCCGCAGGATCGAATTCCAGATCAACAACGACGGTGCGAAGATAGCCAAGATCGATCAGAATAAAGTCTGGGATATCTTCTACACGACCGACAACGCCAGAACAAACCGCATAAGCAACAGCGGCGTCGGCCTTGCCGTAGTCAAGAGCATCCTCGACCTCCACAAAGCAAAATACGGTTGCTACAGCAGCGCCAAAGGAACCGTTTTCTGGTTCTCGATGGATGCCTGCAGAAAGGAATGATAATGTATCAGGTTTTACTCGCAGAAGATGAAGCAACATTAAGGAACGTCGTATCCGTTTTCTTCCGCAAGAACGGATTTGAAGTCGATGCGGTCGCCAACGGAAACGACGCCTGTTCCTTCGCCGATCGAAAACAATACGACATCGTGATCCTCGACATCATGATGCCCGGTAAGGACGGCAAGGAAGTCTGCCGCTACATCCGCTCACGCTACGACGTCCCGATCATCTTCCTGACTGCGCTCGGCGATGAATGCGACATAATCTCGGGCTACGAGATCGGTGCTGACGAATACGTCACCAAGCCTTTCTCGACCCAGGTCCTGCTCATGAAGGTCAACGCGCTGATCAACCGCTACCACGGCCTGCTCGTCAAGAACGGCCGCATCCTGGTCGACGAGATCAGCATCGAGCCGGCACGTCGTCTCGTTATGGTCGACGGCAAGGAGATCACTCTCGCACCAAAGGAATACGATCTCCTGATGCTCTTCCTGGATCACAAGGAACTCGTCCTCACGCGCGATCAGATACTCGATAATGTATGGGGCTCAGACTTCGAAGGCTACGACCGCACAGTCGACACGCATGTAAAAAAACTCCGCAAGGCATTGGGCAAAGCAGGTTATCACATCGAGACCGTCATCAAGGTCGGGTATAAATGGAGCAAAGGGTGACTTTGCGGGCGCGCGGCCTGGGCCTGCGCACGCGCACGCCTTAAGACAAGCCTATTCGCTTATATATCGATTCAATAAATGGCGACTTATGCTCGATGTATCTATCGATATCCCACGGGTACAACTTCGCGCCCGCTTCCTTGATCCTGCTGTATTCAGCAACGGCATCAGGATGGCTTCTGAGATAGTCACGGAAAGCGATATGCCTCTTAAGTTCAGCCGCATCCTGCGCACATACATAAAGGTGATGTTTCCTTAAGTATTCCTTGCCCGTGTACTTAAAGGCTTCGCGTCCCGGGATACCCTGATCACCTTCGTGTGTGTAGCCGAGCGTTTGAAGTGCTGATATTACTGTCGGCAGATCTTCCCTGTCTCGAATGACGACATCGATATCGATAATAGGCTTGGCCGCCAGTCCCTCTACCGAAGTGCTTCCGACGTGTTCGATCTGTAATGCAAGACCTTCCAGGACCGGTTCCAACTCGTCTTTGATCGCAATGAAGTCAGTTTTCCATGCTTCATTATATGGCTCTACAACGACATGTTTTTTCATGATATCTTTTCTCCCAAGAAGGCAGTTGCCGCTGCAGTCAAGGCGTCTCTGCTCACGTCTTCCGTAGTCCATAAGAATTTGACTTCCTCGAACTCGCCTGATTCAACTTCTTTGCTTACGAGTTCATTAAATCCATCTTCTGTTATCTCGTTGTCAGCTGCATCATAGTAAGTAGTTTCTTCGTTAGACCATAACCAACAGATGTTCTCACAACTGATGTCATCATCTACAAGTCCGAACTTCACATAACGATCCTTGTATCCTTCCGGCATATACCCTTCTGTATCTCCGCAGATGTAGAAGTAATCTCCGTCATTCACGAAGTATTTCATGGAATCATAGAGCACGATATCCGCATTAAGATAATTCTCGTTTTCGAAAGACGAGTATCTTAATTCGATTTTGCCGTCTTCCGTTACTTCGTAAATCTCAGACCAGGAGAATCTGCCGGTTCCCATAATGCCTGCCTTGATGACTTCAAGATAACCGTCATGATCAAGGTCCGTCACCGTCCAGCCAAATGGCTGTGATTCATATTCATCGAAATCGCCATGCTTGGTATGCGTGATCTCCCAAACTTCATGTTGGTCGAGCAGCGTGTCGATCTGTCCGGCGTACGCATCTGTGGGTTGAGTTGTTTCTTCTCGCTCAGCAGCATCCGAGCATGATGTCATAAGCAAACTAAGAGCAGTCAAAATGACTATTCCTCTATAAATCTTCATCAATGTATCTCCCTATTCACCGGCGGCTTCACTTAGGAGTGTCCCGCCGAAGTTATAATCACTATAATACAGTTTAATCTCGTCTGAGTAAACCTATGGTTCACTGGATGCCCTCTGGCAAAAGGTCTCAGTGAACCTAGGGTTCACTGGCAGCGCTTAAATTTTTAGTCTGAGTGAACCTAGGGTTTACTGAGATTTCGTTTTCTACAGATCTTAGTGAACCTAGGGTTTACTGAGCAACTTCATCTTTGCAGTCCTAGTAAACCTAGGGTTCACTGGACAACGTCATTCCAAAGGACTCAGTGAACCTTAGGGCTACCGGCGCAACAAAAGCAGTCTCGTGCGCCGGCCATAATTAATATCTAATACTCAAAACGCAACCTTTATAACCGGTCGTATCGAGTGTTCCTCATCTGCGGTACACTTTCCTCCAAGAGTTTTTATTTGGAAAAATCTATGCGTTTTTCCGTCTTCACTATTTGGTTTAAAATCACTGAGCCAATATGAATCAAAAACATTGTCGTCATTCTCTTCCTGCGATTCAAAGTAGGCAGGTGAATAGGTGGCATATAATTCAGGTTTAGCCTCCCTTGCCATATCACGTATATCATCCAAAGACAGGAATGTCACGAGGTCGTCAGAATCAAATGCAACCAGTTGCTTTTGTTCTTTTTTGTTGAATGCATCACTTACAAAGTCATCGTTGAGCCATTCGTAAAGCTCAGAATCTTTGAATTCCGTATCACTGTCCTTATCCATACGCATATCATCCAATCCGTAACGACTGAACAATGTAACTTCGCTCTTTTCCCTGTCTGTTACTATCCATTCAATAGGTGCTTCATCGTATGTTCCAAATGTAACGAGATCCCCGGGATTCAGATCCCTCGTTGTATATGGAGCTTTGTATTCCACATTGATAACAGGTCTTACTCCAATGTCTTCTGCTGTAAAAGAATCATCTTTGCCCTTGCCATCCCAAGCGGAGCCTACATTTCCATCATAAGTAAAAGCTACGGCAAATTCATGCGTACCGCTTTCCCCGGAAGTATTGGCCATTGCTGCTGACAGAACATCCCTGCCCCAAACTCTGCACCTTCCGTCTTCCATATCGATGCCTTTATCCTCAGCATAGTCAGTCGGCTCACAAACGGCATCATCAGCTCGCATGTGATACCACAGAAGACCCATTATATAAACCTTGTCAGTCAGATAACGACTGTCACCTACGTAGTTATAGTATGTAGTATCAACGATATGCTTCTGTTCTTTGCTCGAGAAAGCCTCTTCAAAAAAATACTTGTTGAGCCATTCACGAAGTGAACTGTCGTCCCAGGATGACGGACCATCCTCATTGAACGGCTGACAGTCAAGCGCATACTTGCTCTGAAGCTCGATCGTTACCTTGCCCTCATCAGGATAAAAGTGTCTGGACAAAACATCCCATTCGATCTCTTCATTCTGGTACTTTCCCAGGGTGATCTCATCACCGACTTCGATGTCAAATTTCTTCAACTTATACTCACCGTAGCAACCGCTCGTCATGCACATTATCATGGCAATGGTAACCGCCATAGCGAAAGTTTTCTTCATATCTATACCTCCCTGTGTTTTCCATGAATATTATACACAATTGGGAATGTGCGGCGCACAAAACGAGCTTTTTGCACGGTTCAAATGATATTCAGCGTCCCCCTGCACGCAACTTTTGAACAGTCCTGTTCATCTTTTTTCGACCGTAATGAACATATGCAAAGTCCTTTATCTTGCT
>CADCPU010000478.1 GCA_902803365.1 Oscillospiraceae bacterium | reverse complement strand
GTCCCGTTTGATGTACCGGGACACAAGCACGGCAAGGGTAATCCCGAGCTCACGGCATTCCTGGGCGAGAAGTGTGTCGGTGTCGATGTAAACAGCATGAAGCCTTTGGATAACCTTTGTCATCCGATTTCGGTTATCCGTGACGCAGAGCTCCTTGCTGCAGATGCTTTCGGCGCAAGCCATGCATTCCTCATGGTCGGCGGAACGACAAGCTCCGTTCAGAGCATGGTCCTCTCATGCTGCAAGCATGGAGACAAGATCATCCTGCCCCGTAACGTGCACAGAAGCGTCATCAACTCACTCGTCCTCTGCGGTGCCATTCCGGTATATGTTAATCCGGAAGTGGACGTGCGCCTTGGTATCTCTCTCGGCATGAGCCGTGACCAGGTAAAGAAGGCGATAGAGGAGAACCCTGATGCAGTAGCCGTTCTCGTTAACAACCCGACTTATTACGGAATCTGCAGTGACATCCGCGCGATCGTTAAGATGGCTCACGATGCAGGCATGCTCTGCCTGGCTGATGAAGCTCACGGAACACATTTCTATTTCGGTGAGAGCATGCCTCTTTCCGCAATGCGTGCAGGCGCTGACATGGCAGCCGTATCAATGCATAAGAGCGGCGGAAGCCTCACACAGTCAAGTCTTTTGCTCATCGGTGAGAACGTAAGTGAGAGACACGTAAGACAGATCATAAACCTCACACAGACAACATCAGGCAGCTATCTCCTGATGTCGAGCCTTGATATCAGCAGAAGAAATCTTGCTTTAAGAGGCAAAGAGGTTTTCCGCAAGGTTATCGAGATGGCTGAATATGCCAGAGAAGAGATCAACGCTATCGGAGGCTACTACGCTTACGGACGCGAGATGATCAACGGCGATTCCATCTTCGATTTCGACCCTACGAAGTTAAGCGTACATACAAGAGATATCGGCCTCGCAGGAATCGAGGTTTACGACATCTTAAGAGACGAATACGACATCCAGATCGAGTTTGGTGACATCGGAAATATCCTGGCTTACCTCTCGATCGGCGACAGAATGCAGGAGCTCGAGAGACTCGTAAGCGCACTGGCTGAGATCCGCAGAAGATATAAAAAAGACCCTGCAGGACTCCTAAGTCAGGAATACATCGACCCTGAGGTCGTATGCAGTCCTCAGAGTGCGTTCTATTCAAACAAGAAGAGTATTCCGATCAAGGAGAGCGCGGGTTACGTCTGCAGCGAATTCGTTATGTGCTATCCGCCGGGAATCCCGATCCTCGCTCCTGGTGAGCGAATCACTGAGGGCATTCTCGAGTACATCGAGTACGCAAAGGCAAAGGGCTGCTCCATGACGGGTCCTGAGGATCCTGATATCAATTACATTAACGTTCTGGATTAAGGAGGACGACAAATGAATCTGTGGTTCAGTGAATATCATGCGCCTGACGTAAGGCACAGCATGCGTGTCACAAGACATCTTTATTCGAGCAAGAGCGACTATCAGCAGATCGACATCTTCGATACTCCTGAGTTCGGTAAGGTTCTTGCGCTCGACGGAAACGTCATGCTTACAGAGCGTGATGAATTCATCTACGACGAGATGATCACGCACATTCCGATGTCAGTTCATCCCAATGTTCAGGATGTCCTCGTTATCGGTGCCGGAGACGGCGGTGTTGTTAAGGAACTCACGAGATATGAGAGCGTAAAGCGTATCGATCTCGTTGAGATGGACGGCCAGGTTATCGAGGCATGCCGCACATATCTTCCAGAGAACGCGTGCAAGCTCGACGACTCGCGTGTGCATATTTACTTTGACAACGCACTCCGTTTTATAAGACGTTCATGTGATGAGTACGATCTCATCATCGTAGACTCAACTGATCCGTTCGGACCTTCCGAAGGTTACTTCACAAGAGAGTTCTACGGCATCTGCTACAACGCTCTGCGCGAAGACGGAATCATGGTCAACCAGCAGGGAAGCCCGTTCTACAAACATGATGCTGAAGCAATGCAGAGAAGCCACAAGAGGATCGTAAACACATTCCCGATCAGCCGTGTATATCAGGCACACATCCCGACATATGCAGCAGGCTACTGGCTGTTCGGTTTTGCGAGCAAGAAATATCATCCCGTCGATGATCTCGATGAGGAGAGATGGAAGAGCCTTCACCTCAGTACGAAGTACTACACAACGAAGCTTCACAAGGGCTCGTTTTATCTGCCCGCATATCTTGAGAAAATGCTGATGGAGGTAGAGTCATGAACAAAAACGTAGAGACGTTCATCGGTTGTGACAGCGAGTACGAAGAGTCAGGCATCGTCCTGTTCGGTGCACCGTTTGATTCCACAACCAGCTTCCGTCCCGGCGCGAGATTCGGCAGCAGCGCCATCCGTCACGAGAGCTTCGGAATTGAGACTTATAGTCCTTATCAGGATAAGGATCTTCTGGATCGCAAGGTATTTGACTGCGGTGATCTCGAGCTTTGTTTCGGTTCTGCTGAGGCAGCTCTTGCAGACATCGAGGAGCAGACAAGAACCATTTTAAACGACGGCAAGCTCCCCATCATGATCGGCGGCGAACACCTCGTAACACGCGGTACTGTAAGAGCAGTATTTGAGAAGTATCCTGATCTGCAGATAATCCATTTCGATGCGCACGCAGATCTCCGTGACGACTACCTCGGCGTAAAACTCAGTCACGCATGTGTATTGAGAAGATGCTACGAACTCGTAGGTGACGGCAAGATCCATCAGTTCTGCATCAGAAGCGGTGAGCGCGAAGAATTTGCTTTCGCGAAGGAACATACAGACATGCACAAGTTCAGTTTCTACGGACTTGAGGAAGTCTGCAATGAACTTGCCAGGAACAATACACCTGTGTATTTCACGATCGACTTAGACTGCATGGATCCGTCCGTATTCTGCGGAACGGGAACGCCTGAGGCAGGTGGCGTGAACTTCACAGAGCTCCTGTCTGCTATCCTTAAGGTAAGCAAGACAAACATCGTGGGAGCAGACATAAACGAACTCGCTCCGATGCTTGATGCGAGCGGAGCTTCAACAGCAGTAGCATGCAAAGTATTAAGGGAATTGATCCTTTCTATCAATAAATAACAAAGGAGATTAAGAGAATGAGCAGAGTATTGGT
>CADCPU010000477.1 GCA_902803365.1 Oscillospiraceae bacterium | reverse complement strand
GGAGAAGGAGGGAGTCGAACCCTCGCGCGAGTTGCCCCGCCTAAAGCTTTAGCAAAGCCTCCCCTTCGGCCTCTTGGGTACTTCTCCACGCCGAACTATTCAATGCGCTTTTGCGCTGTCGAGAACTAATTATATCATATTTTCGCAAAGTTTAAAGGGGAAATGTCAAAATTCCCGCTTTAATTGAACAGCACGATGTCAGGACGCCGCAAAATAAGCGTCTATACCGTCTGCGAGCCCCTGGACCATCGACACCTGGAAGTTCGGATCAGCCATCTTACGGTCGTCAGATTCGTTAGTCATGAAGCCCATCTCGAAAAGAACACACGGCACCGTACTCCAGTTGTTGCCCGTCATGTCGTCCTGTTCGGAAACACCGCGGTTGCGGATGCCTGTTTTCGAGCAATAGTTATTGATGAGGGAATCTGCAAGGAGACGTGAGCCTGCATAGGTCTGCGGATTCCAAGGGTTGTGCGGCGTGATGCATATCGCAACGGCGCCGTTGGCAGATGAAGACGACAGTGCGTCCGCGTGGATACGTACGGAGATATCAGCACCTTCGTTGGCGATCTTGGCGCGAGTAACGCAGTCGACCGGCGTATTGTTGTCGTAACGGGTCATGATGACATTGTAGCCGCGTGCTTCGAGCTCAGTCTTGAGCTGGTTGGATATGATCATGGTTAGTTCGTATTCCTTAAGTCCGCTCCATCTGCCTGACGTGCCTGACGCGTCTGCAAGCTTCATGGATGAAGATCCCGGACCGAGCGGAACATAGCCGGAAGCGATCACGGATGAGTGACCCGGGTCGATACAGACGGTCTTGCCGTTGTCCTCACGGATCGCGTCACCTCTGACGATGCCATAGTTTGCGCAGATCGAATCAAACTCAGGAGACTGTGCAAAGCCGTTCAAGACACTGAGTCTTGTCGCACCGTTCTGAAGACGGGATGTCCAATCGGCAGTACCCGTCGCGTCGCCTGCGCGGCCGAGGAGAGTGTTATAGAGGTCAGCGACATATTCGGCGTCAGTCCTCTGGCGGTTCAGATACTCTTCGGAGAAAAAGAAATCAGCTGCGGTCTTTGTGCCCGTAGAAGATCCCGAGAGGAGCTCAGTAGTCCAAAAGCTCATGCCAGGAACATCGCAGGTGCGAGCCAAAACGATCCTGTAAAGGCGCTCGACAAAGAGATTGACCTGGGATGTCTTATAAGGATCGTAGTCCGAGAAGATGTCACCGCGGACTATTCCGTACTGCTCGCAGATCGAAGTGAATTCCATGGAGTTTGAAAAGCCGGCAAATATCTCCCGCCTGCTCTTCCCTTCCTTAAGCTGCGATACCCAGTTATCCCTGCCCGCAGCATCGCTCGCGCGGCCGAGCAACGTGAGATACATATCTTCAACAAAATCGGCGTCCGAACGGGCACGTGAAGTGTATTCCTCGCTCTCTATAAAGCCGAGTGCGGTGTAGCTTCCGGTCATTTGTCCGTTTTGGAGTGAATCTGACCAGAACTTAAGTCCGTCGGCATCGCATTCGCGTCCCAGGATATTCACGTAAAGGCGCTGTACAAAGGCCTCCGTGGGTGTCGGATCAGGTGCCTTCTGAAGCGCTGCCGATGAGGCCGGGAAGGCGCAAAGTAACATTGTTATACTCAAGAAAAAACTGTAGATCCTGCGAATTATCACTGTAGAAATCCTCCGTTATAAGACGGCCGGGGACCGAATGACTTTTTTACGGAATAATTGTATCATATGGGTCGGAGGATTCAGAATGCTTTACATAATACGACACGGAAAAACGGATTGGAACGCCGAATACAGGCTTCAGGGCAGAACAGATATACCCCTTAACGAGGAAGGCCGTCAGATGGCCTCTAAAGCTCACGACGAGTACGAAGATGTCCATATAGATATCTGCTATTGTTCGCCCCTTATACGCGCACGTGAGACGGCAGAGATACTCCTCCAAGGCAGGGATGTCCCGATCGTGTTTGATGAGAGACTTCTCGAGATGGCTTTCGGCAAGTTCGAGGGCGAATCAAACCTCTTTTCGAAGCCTCACCTGTCGATATATAAGCTCTTCAAGGATCCTGAGAATTACATACCCGAAGAAGACGGCGGCGAGAGCTTCGACGACCTGTTTAAGAGAACAGGCGATCTGTTAAAGGAGATCATGCCCGCTGTTGAACAGGGCAAAGACATCCTCATTGTCGGCCACGGCGCCATGAATTCCGCCATAGTTAGTCAGATAAGGAACTATCCGCTGAAGGATTTCTGGAAAGAGAGCATCGAGAACTGCGTGATGAAGAGGCTGATCTAAGATTACTTCTTAGGCTTCAGCATCTTGCCGACCTTCTTATCAAGGAGGCTTACGGCGTACGATACAGGGATCGACAGAACGACTACCACCAGAACATAGAGCGCGACGTTATCGATATAGCAGACAGGCTTTGTGCCTTCCTTGATGATATAGTACGCGAAAAGATGGACGAACATACCGTGGATAAGGTAGAGCTCGAGCGTCATCTTACCGAAGAATCTCAGGACCGGATTACCGACCTTGAGCTTGAGGCCGATCGTAAGGCAGAGAGCGACAAAGAAGAACGCGGACAGCATCTGGAAAATGCACTGGATCAGCGTCATATCGTATTCAAAGACATTGAGCTTCATATCCATCATGATGCCCCAGCTGTTTTCGCCTATATAATAGAGCGCGTGCTGCAGGACGAATAGTACGATCCGGCGCAAGATGTAGAGCTTCTTCATATGTTCGATGAGCTTCTTCTCGAACTTCGCGAAAATAATTCCGCAGAGGAACAGATGAAGCGTATTGAACCACCAGGAACCGAATCCCATTTTCCAGCAATAGATCCAATAACCGACGGATCCCAAAGCTACGACAAGGATGCCGATCCAATCCTTCTTGAAAAGACCGAAACCGATATAAAACAGCAGATACAAGAGGAGCGTACATGGGATATACCAGATATAAGGATGCCATGTGCTGTGCGCATTTACTTCAAACGGAGAATCGATATCGAACGGTATTTTACGGATATACCTGAAAGCGATGTAGAACGCAAAAGTAATGGCCGTCGGAATGAGGATAGGGATCATCCTGGCGGGAATGAATCGCTTGAAAAATCCGGGCTTGGCCTTGGCACTCTTATAAAGTCCGTAACCGGAGCAAAAGAAGAATACGGCGACCATCAGGTAACCGACAGATACGAACATTTCAAGGCCGGGCCTCTGGAAATAAGGATTTACCCAACTCGCAATGGTCATATGAGAACAGTGATGGAGAAGGATCACAAAAGCCGCCCATCCGAGGAAGCTCTTCGTGTGGTCGAGCGACATGACCTCATCATTCCACTTCTTTCTGCCAAAGACCTTGGCACCTGCCAGAAGCAGTACTACTGCCACGACAGCCCATATGTACACAATAATTTTCATAATATCCTCCCAAGATGTTTTATGTTATTAGGCGATCTCCTTACGTTCCTTATGTCCTGCGACCATAATATAGATAGCGAGAGCCCAACGTCCGCCGTAAGACAGGAGATTAACGATCGAGCCCGCGATACCGATGTTGCTTGCAGAGGCAAGTGAACCTGCTGCCGATATGATCGCGATTATCATGATAAAGACCCAGAGCCTGGAAGCATAAGTCTCCTTCCCCTTGTTCTTGAAATAAACAACTGCGATGAAGATCATGATCGCAATTGAAGCGAGCGATCCGACAAAAGACATACCGAGCAAGAATCTGTTCATACTAGAAAAATCGCCTCTAAAATTCATTTTGTTGAGCACGAGCATTCTGATCAGAGTCGTGAGGAATGTCCAACCCAAAGGAACGGCGATAACGACGGGCAGACCCTTGGCTTCATAATTGCGCTTTGCATACAGGAATATCAGGATCATTGATACAAACGACATCAGCGCTGCTACAATGCTGACATAGCTTAATGTACGTGCCACAAATTCTTCTCCCCTGCTTAGGATAAAATATCTGCCGATCTCAGTATATACACCGATCAGACCGGACAAGATGAGCGAGATACCAAATTCCCTATACTTCCTGTATTTGCACAGGATGATAATTCCGAACACAGTCGGAAGAAAAGCCGCAATGGTCAACAGGACCTTGCCTGCCAAAACTATTAACCAAAAATCTTCAGAATTAAACTTAGACATTAAGATCACATCCCTTCATTATTTCCCTTATCAACTCTTCAATATGAATATCCACACTATCCAAACATGGAACAGGTGTGTTATCCGAATTAAGCAGCAACGGAAGTTCGGTACATCCGAGGATGACCGCCTCGATCCCCTGCTCTCTTTGCATCTTCCCGATCAACTCCCGGAATTCCTTAAGCGTTGATTCCTTGACGATACCGAGCTCGAGCTCTTCGTAGATCCTCTTTGCGACCAATTCCCTGTCAGCCTTCTCGGGGATAATGACCTCGATCCCCGCATTAAGCAGGTCCGTCTTCATATAGTCCTGCTCCATCGTAAATATCGTTCCGAGAAGTCCAACCTTCTTGTAGCCTGCCGCCTTCGCAGCATTGCAGACAGCCTTCGGTATGCTGATGAGCTTAACGCCCGTCTTTTCCTCCAGCTCATCGAAAACGATATGCATCGTAGCAGCCGTCAGCGATATGATCTCCGATCCGCCCGCCTTCAGGCTCTCGATCTTCTCCGCCAGATAATCGCTGAGCTTATCGTATTGTCCGCTCGATACGAATCCCCAGGCCTTCCTGAAATCAACACTTTCGATCGCCAGATCAGGCATCGCCTTGCCACCTGACCTCTTATCGATCCTCGTGTTAAGTTCCTTGTAATACATGAGCGTGGATTCAGGACCCGTACCGCCCACAAGACCGATCTTTTTCATTTTGTATCCTCCATTATTCATATATTTCAAACACTCAGACAGTGAAGAAATCCAACTCTATCTCGTTTGCCTCGCCGGCTTCTTTCGCGAAGAAATCATCATATTTCGATTTGGAAACATACATGGAATCTCCCAGATATTCACCGGTATCCGCAAACTGCACGGAATATACAACTCCCGCACCCTCGACATCAGCCCAGTCAGGATACTCCTCGCCGCGGAATACCTCGTTGCCTTCCTTATTCCATGAATCGACGGTCGCATAAAGCTGATATTCTCCGTTCGGATCGTTTATATATATGTTGAACGGCCACATCTCGCCCGGACCCTTGTTGTGAGACCAGTTCTCCAGGATATCGCCGTTTGTTAGCACTCTGATCGACGGATAACCTGTGAAGATCCTCTTCATAAAAGTCTCATTCCTGACATACTTGAAGATATAGCACATCTTCGATACGGTAGTCTTGCCGAGCACGTAGATGATCAGTTCCAGATGCCCGTCATGATCAATATCAGCCACCGCAAACTTACAGTTGGAATTATCCGTCATTGATCCGTCCGGAAGTTCTCCGGTATTTGCAAAATAATAGATGGCATTCTTATAAGCGAATCCTTCTTCGTTATCAGGTAATGCGTTTATGCCCTCAGGATGTCTCGCAGCGATCATCTGCTCTGTGAGCGCGCCGAGATCAAAACCGTCGAGATCATCGCTTACGATCGACAGAGAGTATGAACAACCGGTGTCAGTATCGTACCAGATCGATGACTGCACTGCGCTCTCGTCATCGGAATATGCTCTGTCCGTAACGGAGATCTCACCGCAAGAATAATTGAATTCGGTCCACTCATAATACAGGCCGGATATATCGACCAGCTTATTTGTCTTTTGAACCCTCGCAGTGATCGTCATATTGTCGGAATATAGAAAGAAATCCACCTCACCCAGAGGCGTATCGGAATCACAGACTCTGTAAGCAGAGATAAAAGCGTCTTTTGGAAGCATGAGCGGTTCGCCCATTATCTCAATGAATTCTTTCTCAGTAACTTCACGCCAAGGATTTGCGATCTGATCATTGACCTCCTCAGGATTATCAGCTGCAGGCTTCTTGACTGTCTCCTCAGTCTCTTCCGTCGTCGCCTCAGTAGTCTCTTCAGTTTTCTCTGTCGCTTCGGTCGTCTCCTGCGTCTCCTCAGTTGTCGTCTCTGAGACTTCCTCCTTTTTATTGCATCCGAAAACGCCCGGCGCAAAGCTCAAGATCAATACAGCCGCAAGCGCGCGCCTTAACGCGTTTCTTTTCGATTCGATAACCAATTCATTAACCCCGTTTCCTATTGTACGTTCCTTAATGATAGCACAAGTCGGGATATGCAACGCAAAGATTATATTAGAGATAACTTACCGTCTCAGACAGTGCCTTCCTGGAGAAGTGATTCGGAAGCGGGCCTGCTCCCTCTGCTGCATAACCCAGATCAAGGAGCATAAGGATCTCCTCGTTTTCGGGCAATCCGAGATCAGATGCAAGCTTATCGGGATCAAAGAAGTTGAGCCAGCAGCTGTCGACTCCTTCGTTATATGCCGCAAGGCACATCTGAGTTGCAACAATTGCCGCATCTTCAACGCCCGAGTCACGCTTTCCGCCCGGATAAGTGAAGACATTATTCTTGTCAAAAGCGACGACGAGCACGACAGGCGCGCCGTATCTGCAAGGTGTTGCTGCATCGATCTTTGCCAAAGCCTCTTCCGACTTAACGACATAGATGTGCTGCTCCTGCAGATTCTTGGCCGTCGGTGCGACACGCCCTGCCTCAAGGATCGCGTTGATCTTCTCTTCCCCGATCTGCTTGTCGCTGTACTTCTTGCATGAATATCTGTTCTTGATAACTTCGGTAAATTCCATATGTGTTGTCTCCTTTATTCGTTATTGTCCTCTTCCTATTTAGGATAGAGTAAAAGCCGCGAAAACAAAACAAGATCAATACCTTTTATGTCAG
>CADCPU010000476.1 GCA_902803365.1 Oscillospiraceae bacterium | reverse complement strand
TACTATTTTTCTTCATAGTTATTTCCTCCATACAATATGATTATACCTTTTGCGTGATAGAATAGAGAAGGTTTTGAGTAATATGTTGAAAGGACACTTGAAATGAGAAGGGTAACTTCAGCTGTACTGATCGCCGCTTTTATATTGGCAGCAGGCTGTGCAGAAGAGAACAATCAGAATACAAGATGTGCTGAAGAGACGACTGAAGCGACAACAGAGGTTTCAATAGAAGAAACTACCGAGGTAACGATAGAGACTACCGTGGCAATGGGAGAGAAGATGGATCCGTCAGTGTCCGAGCCGGAATCTGAGATCGACGTGGTTCCGATGTTCGCGGCTTATTATGCGCTGGCTGATGAGCTTCACGCCAAGGATGATAAGATGCTGTTTTCGTTTGAAGGCGATAAATTCCTGGCAATGGATGAAAATGAGATAGTTACGCCTTATCACTATGAGGACGGCGCTATCAAGGAATTGACTTCCGAGACTCTTCTTGCAGGACAAGGGGATTTTCAGTATTATTCGTTCCCTGAGACATTTTTTGATTACGATACGTTCGTTAAGATGCCGGTCCCGGTGCAGCTCATAAGGAGCGATGCCAAGCTCGTTGATACGATCAAGGACAGCGGATCTATAACGGGTGTTGTCCTGGGCTTTGATTCCGCCGGCAGCAATCTGTTCGCGCTATATAGCGAGATCGTAAGGTTTACTTATGATGAGATCAGAGACCTTCAGCAAGGGGATGCGCTCGGTAAGGGTACGGACTTTGTCGTTTTCGCGGTCTCCGAAGGCGATGACGGAAATCCGGTCATGGAGCTGTCGCATTCGTCGACAGATGAAGGTGACAGCGGTTATACCTTGTGCATTAATCCTTCTAACGGACTTTATGAGATCAAGGGATCAGGAAATTACACATATTCGAACATTATAGGTCTTGCAACTATGCCGATCGCAGACGGTTGTGAGATCACGGACAGTTATTCTGATGTCGTGACCGATCAGGTGAAGGAAGAATATGATCAGAAGGATAAGACGGGCGTGCCGGTCTTTGATACTTTGTACTGGTTCAGCCAGAGCAGGGATCAGGATTATGTGTTCCCTCAGGATTACAGACAGCTCGAAAACGGTTGGTATTGCGCAGACGGAAGATTTGATGCGACGGTTATCGGAGGCGAGATAGTAAAGATTAATTTCTATAATTCGTGAATAATTAAATTGTGGCAAAATCTTGAAAAAATTATGTAGAGATTGTATAATAGAGAATGTTATGAAGACATTCTAAGGAGGACGACCGG
Organism: Oscillospiraceae bacterium; assembly: GCA_902803365.1. The sequence goes on along the minus strand of CADCPU010000476.1, from coordinate 5,301 downwards.
AACATGAATACACTTTATATTGTTATCCCGGCATACAATGAATCAGCCAATATCGAGGAGTGTGTAAAGTCCTGGTATCCGGTGGTTGAGAAGCACAACGAAGAGGGTAAGTCCAAACTCGTCATCATCAACGACGGTTCCAAGGACAATACTTTTGAGATCCTTACTGATCTTGCAAAGGATCGCCCGCTTCTCGAACCTATCACAAAGCCAAACGGCGGACACGGATCAACAGTCCTCTACGGTTACAGATACGCTATCGAAAAGGGTGCTGACTTCGTATTCCAGACAGACTCAGACGGACAGACGAATCCTGACGAATTCGAGGCTTTCTGGCAGGCCAGGACAGAGTACGACGCTATCATCGGTAACAGAGTCGAGCGTGGCGACGGTAAGGACAGAAAGTTCGTTGAGAATACCGTATGCTTCCTCTTGAGACTCATCTTCGGTGTTAAGGTCAAGGATGCAAACGCTCCGTTCAGACTTATGAGGACATCGCTCGTCAACAAGTACATCAATAAGCTTCCTAAGGATTTCAACATCCCGAACATTATGTTTACGACATACTTCGTATACCATAAGGAGAAGGTAAAGTTCATCCCGATCACGTTTAAGCCGAGACAGGGCGGAACGAACTCCATCAACATCAAGAAGATCATCAAGATCGGTTGGAAGGCAGTCGGAGATTTCAGAAAGCTCAAGAAAGAGATCAACGACGTTTAATAGAAACTTATCGGAAAGTCCCTCAAACGGGGCTTTCTGTTTTTGAGGAGGACAAATGAAGGATAATATCAAGGCCGTGATATTCGATCTTGACGGCACGCTGACAGACACGGAGAAATTCTACCAGAAGGCATGGCCTGAAGCGCTCGAGCACTTCGGATACAAGGTCTGGCCCGGAATCGCTCTTGAACTTCGCTCACTCGGCCGTCCGTTTGCGCAGGCACAGTTCAAGGAGTGGTTCGGCGAAGACTTTGATTATGAGAAGGTCAGAAGCTACAGAAAGGAACTCATCAAGGCGCTCCTCGCAGAGAACGGCATCCCGCTCAAGCCCGGCTGCAAGGAGATCCTGATATGGCTTCGCGAGCACGGGATCACGGCAGCGATCGCAACAGCCAACGGTCTTAATAGGACGATGGGATACCTGGAGCAGATCGGTATCGCGGATCTTTTTGATAAGGTCATCTGCGCAGATATGGTAAAGCAAGGTAAGCCTGCACCCGATATCTATGCCCATGCCTGTGAAGAGCTTGGGCTTAAGCCGTCCGAGACATTTGCGGTGGAAGATTCACCTAACGGAGTAAAGAGCGCATACGGTGCCGGATGCAATGTCATCATGATCCCTGATATGACGGAGCCTGACGAGGAACTGTCCAAGCTGCTCTACGCAAGACTTGATTGCCTCCTTGATATCCGAGACCTTTTCTAATTCTGAAAAACAGGCCGCGAAAAGGCAGTATTTTGCAGATCTTACGTGTTTTCGAGAGCGATGCATATTATAGAATGATAATGTGGTTACTGTTGATGATATGAAGGGTGTAATTTTATGAGTATCAAAAAAGTATTGTATGCATTTGTCGCTATTGCATTTATGCTGATCACCATGATCCCCGGCGGGAAGGTGGAGGCTGCTATCGGACCGTCGGATGAGATCTTATCTTATACGATAACGGTCGATCCGCTCGATGATGATTCAGGTTCCCTCGTAATGGACTATAAGATCTCCTGGAAGGTGCTGGATGATTCTTTCGAAGGCCCGCTCAAGGAAGTCCTGATCGGTATTCCGAACGACAGTGTAGAGGACTTCAAGGCTGTTTCCGACAATATCAGAAGCGTCGGCTTCTATAAGAAGAGAAAGAACATCTTTGCCAAGGTCAAGTTCAAGAAAGAAGTCAAGAAGGACGAGATCATCGACTTTGAATTTAAGTTCACACAGCATAATCTGTTCATGCTCCCAAGGAAATATCATGAGGTTGAGGCTACTTCGATCGCCTTTAAATGTGATAATCCTGCTTATAAGACTTCCATTCCGTGGGACGGATTATATGCATATGAGTTCACACCGGGCTGGTTTGACAGTATCAATATAGATCAGATCGATATCTACTGGTATTCAAAAGGAGTCGTCAAGGCCGACAGGGCAGAGCTTGTAGGTGAGTACTGTCACTGGGGTGCCAAGGATCTCAAGATGGGACAGAAGGTAAATATCTCGGTCGGATATTACGATACTGAGTTTAAATATAAGACAAAGTATGTATTCCATTTGGATGACCTCTATGCGATCATCGCCGGTATCTTAGGTATGGCATTCGTCATAGTATTACGTTTTTTAGGCATCGGAAGATACCACCATCGTCACGGAATCTTTTTCGGCGGTGAAGGAGGCGGAGGCGGCTGCGCGTGCGCTTGTGCGGGCGGCGGAAGAGCCGGCTGTTCCAAGAAGGACTTCTACGGTACCAAGCTTGAGACCGTTAAGATGAGAAATGCTCTCAGAAGCGGAATGAAAAAGAATGATCACTGAAAAGATCTATGATCTGAAAAAACGCAGAAATACACTCCATACGACCTGGAATCCGGGGCGGGAGGATGTGCTTCGAATCCACATCATCCCGCCGAAATTCCGGCCGTTTGCTTCGCCTGAGACGCTGGTCACGATAAACGGCCAGGATACGATCCCGATAAGCGAGCGACAGGCGATCCTTCTTAACGAATATGTGTCGCGCTTAAATATGCTCGATCCCGATCCTGACGATAAAGCGATGGAAAAGGTCATTGACGATGCTTATAAGAGCATCCGCCTTATCTACCCGTTTACTACCAAAGACGAGATGTGCCGTGAGCTTGACCGCCTCATCGGTACGTTCGAAGATGTTGCTGCCGGCCGTCCTATCGAGGATACCGGCAGTCATCTGACGCTCGGGCAGTACTCGGTATTTATGGATGCCCCGCACAGGGTCGATCTAATGGTATCTTCCATGGTCAAGTGCGGTGCCTGGCACTGTAACCAGAAGTGCATCCACTGCTATGCGGCAGAGCAGGAGCTCGCGGGCGAAGACGAATTGTCGCTTGACGAGTGGAAACGCGTGATCGACATCCTTCGCGATAACAAGGTAACTCAATTGACGTTCACGGGCGGTGAGCCCACGATGCGCGACGATCTTCCCGAGATGATCTCTTATGCGCGCTGGTTCGTCACAAGGCTCAACACCAACGGCGCAAAGCTCACGCCCGAACTGTGCGCTTCGCTTCGTGCCGCAGAGTTAGACAGCATGCAGGTCACGTTCTATTCGCACGACCGCGATGTCCATAACAGACTCGTTGGCGCCAAAAACTTTGATAAGACCGTGGACGGCATCAGGAATGCGCTGCAAGCCGGCATCAACCTGAGCATCAACACACCGATCTGCGAGCTTAACAGCGACTACGAGGAGACGCTTCGATTCGCGCACTCGCTGGGCGTCCGCTACGTTACCTGTTCGGGATTGATCTTGACGGGATATGCCAAGACGGACAGGTCTTCGGAGCTTCACATAAGCAGCGACAAGCTCTCGGTCGTGCTCGAAAACGCCGTGAACTTCGCATATAAAAACGACATCGAATTGAACTTCACTTCGCCGGGCATCATATCTGATGAAAAGCTCATATCGCTCGGACTTGATATCCCGTCCTGCGGCGCCTGCCTGAGCAATATGGCCGTATCGCCGTCGGGCAACGTTGTTCCGTGCCAGAGCTGGCTGTCGGATAAGCCGCTCGGTAACATCCTGAAGGACTCCTGGAAGGAGATCTGGAACTGTGACGAGTGCAGGAGGATCAGGCAGATATCTGCCGCCGAAGATCACATCTGTCAACTCAGAGATCACGCATAAAACACCGCTTTTGGTCCAAAGGCGGTGTTTTTCGTTGCGTTTTATGCGTGTATTTAAGTTGTAAAGCGACTTTCCGCGTTATAGAATAGTCAAGGTTAAAAACACAAAATCAAAGAACTGAGGTACGAGAAATATGCCTGAGACAGAGAAGAAATACAAACTCCTGATAATCAATCCGGGTTCGACTTCAACGAAGGTAAGCCTTTTCGAGAACGAGACATCATTGTTCGAGAAGAGCCTCTTCCATGATGCTGATGAGCTCTTGAAGTTCCCGCATGTAAATAAGCAGATGCCGTTCCGTTATGACGTCATCATCAATATGCTCAAGGACGAGGGCGTTGATCCGTCCGAGATCGACGTATTCGTAGGACGCGGCGGAAGTGCCTGCACACAGCCGGGCGGTATCACGAAGATCGACCAGAAGCTTTTCGATGACACAGAAGCTGCAGTAGGCGGCAGCGAGCACCCTGCAAAGCTCGGTGTTATGCTCGCATGGAAATTTGCCAAGGAATTCGGTAAGCCTGCATTCACATTGAACCCTACAAACGTTGACGAGTACTGCGATTACGCACGCCTTACCGGTATCAAGGGCGTATACCGCGTATCACACTCCCACGTTTTGAACCAGAAGGCAGTTGCCGAATATCACGCAGAGCACATGGGCAAGCGTTATGAGGACTGCAACTTCGTCGTTGCTCACATCGACGGCGGTATCACGGTAAGCGCACATGATCACGGCCGTATGGTCGACGGTAACATGGGTGCAGACGGTGAGGGCGCATTTACTCCTACACGTATCGGCAGCGTACCGGTACTTGCACTCCTTGACTATATCGACGCACACTCCGTTGAGGATGTTCGTCTCAAGTGCTCCCGTGCAGGCGGCTTCGTTGACCTGTTCGGCACATCCAATTCCGATACTATCCACGAGATGGTCGAGAAGGGCGACAAGAAGGCTTCTCTTGTTTGGAACACGATGCTCTACCAGATCTGCAAGATGATCGGTGAGATGAGCTGTGTTCTCTGCGGTAAGGTCGACGGAATCCTTCTTACCGGCGGACTTCTGAGATTTGACGACGTTAAGGCTACGATCGAGAAGCGCTGCGGATGGATCGCACCTATCAGCGTATATCCGGGTGAGATGGAGCAGGAAGCACTTGCTCTTCCGGCACTCAAGGTAATGAGAGGCGAGCTTACTGCGCGCACATACTCAGGCAAGAATGTTTGGAACGGATTTGAAGGAATCGATTTCTGATAAGGAGGACATAACCATGAGCATGATCGAGATGATCAAGGAAAAAGCAAAGAAGAACATCAAGCGTATCGTACTTCCTGAGGGAGACGAGCCGCGTACGATAAGAGCTGCCGTAAAGGTACTCGAGGATAAGCTCGCTTTTCCGATCCTCCTCGGAGATCCTAATAAGATCGCAGAAGT
>CADCPU010000475.1 GCA_902803365.1 Oscillospiraceae bacterium | reverse complement strand
ACTTATGGATATTGTAACACAAAACCGGGTGCCTCTAAACACCCGGTTCGTGTATATTACTATTCTAGAACTCAACATTCCCACTGGTTATCATCGATTTACAAGATGCCATGAACGGAGATAGTCTTTTATCGTCTTCTTCAAAACTCTGAATCAATTATTACAAACGCTAATACATCGCTACGCCAATTAAGCTTGTGCAATAGATACACGTTGGTGAATCTGAGTTTTTACAGCAGAGTAAAGATCTATTCCTAACCCCTCTGCAATTTCGAAAGAAACAAATATGCAATATGGTATTGTCTCAGATGCTTTAAGATTAGCTGCATCCTTTGTGCAATTAACCTTTATCTTTAGATCTTCGTCATTCCATACTACAGGATTCTCTCCCACAAATATTTCATGTTGAAGTGTACCCTTTCTCACAGCACGCCAATCACTATTTTGCCTCGCCCCATCTGGAATCAGCCTTTTCTCATTATCATCTATTTCAAACCATAACTGTGCTTTTCTATAGGCTTGCTTGCTTGCTACTATCGGCGATATGTAAGCGAGTGTAACGGTTAGCTTGCGCTTAACAAGCCTTGATGAGAAATCAACGTGGAGTGGCAACTTGAAAACATCGCCTTTATCTTTCTTCAACGCTCCAAACCCGATAAGAGTAACTCTCTCTTTGGTGCATTCCTTAACAAGAGACAGATTCGGAATTCCATTACCGATCCACTTCGATAACTGCTTTATACCATCGCCTGTGACTCTACTTAATTCTTCTGAAACATGATCCCATGATGCGCCATGAGCTAGCATACACTTAATTAATATAGCTTCATACCCTCTTGGCAATCTGGTATCATTTTCAGAAGTAAAAATCTCATTTAATACATCGTAACAATTGATTGCCTCATGTGTAATCTGAGCAGCTGCATCACTAGTTCCAAATGAAAAACCTATTCCTGATTCAGTTCCATCCTTGAATGGAGCCGCGGCTTTACATCCTGGTTCTCTGCTTGTGTTAAACCATTTCAGTCCACCTGAATAGTTATCACCTATATATTTTCTTCCGCCTGGATAAAATAGATCCGGAGTAATAATCCCACGATATCCCCTTCCAATAGCAGATATAGGAGATGGCATGCCTCTCTGAACCGCCCAAAGCCCTCTGCTTTCTTCATTGACTTCACACTTATCATCGTATGTAGCCCCAATAGTTAATGCGTTGATACTCTCGGCAGGCGAAAGCACCTTTAAATTTCTCTGGTTATCTTTAATTGCATTCCAAACTAACTTATTTCTTTGTCCGATTGATCTTGCTTTAAAATCAGTAAACGTCGATTTAATGTATCTGATACTGTTCCCATGATTACCAGCGCTAATAATAAAAAGGATTTTATACTTGAATGCCAAATAATCAATGAGCCGTGCTAATGGACTGATCGAAGTAGCAAGCTGTCTTGACGGATCGCCTATCGAAAGATTAACGATATGTACATCCGGCGCGACTGCTTTTTCATCGCCATCTCCTTCTTTAATTCTTTTTATCGACCTATGAATTAAATCGACTATAAGCACATCGTCAGGAATACCTTCAGTAACTCCGTCAAAGCCGGACTGCTTTGGTTTCATTATTGGTCTAACATATATGGGATGTGAAACCGCTTCCTCAGATTTGTTTAAGTCTCCATATATTGCTAGAGATGACATTGCGGTTCCGTGCACTCTGTCATTTGTGCCATAACTACTTCCGAAATCGTCTGGATCATCAACAATAATTCTTCCTTGTAATAAAGCATGGTTCTGTATTGGCATACCATCTAAGATTGCTGCAACTGGATGATTCTTTGGAAGCTCATATGTATAAGAGGTGTCGCCCATTCTTTCGGTATCTAGAGTCGAGTCAAAAGTTGACTGACAAGTTGGCCTAAAAAACATAATGTCATCAACATGGACAAGATCTATCTGTTCATACTTTTCAACCAAGTCAGTTATTGATTGGCGAGGGAGTTCCACTAACAGTGCATGATATGATATTTCATCTATAACGCACTCCTGAAGGATGTGCCCGCCCATATCTTCTATTTCTTGCTTTACAGCATTAGATGCTGCAGTCCTTTTTACGGGTTCATTTCTGTAAAACAATTCAATCTCAAACTGACATATTGTATTACCTT
>CADCPU010000474.1 GCA_902803365.1 Oscillospiraceae bacterium | reverse complement strand
TTGATATCTTCTACCTTTTCTGCGACGGTGTCAACTGCTTCTGCAGCTGTTTCCTTTACCGTCTCTACAGCCTCGGATGCTGTTTCCTTAGCAGCCTCTGCAGCTTCTTCTGCAGTTTCCTTAGCCTCTTCGATCTTGTCTGTAGCGTCCTCTACGACTTCGCCTGTGACATCCTTGAGCTTCTTGTTCTTGCTGTCGGACATTACGCTGTCAACGATGCTGTCGATGTCGGAGTCGCCGACTTCCTTGGCGCCGCCCTTCTTGACGTTAGCAGCTGTCTCAGGCTTGATGGCATTCTCGAGGTCGCGTGCGCCGTATGCGTCTGCGATCGCAAAAACCTCATCCTTGAGTTTGAAGAAGTCCTCCTTGGATGCGAGATCCTTGGTGGTCGTCTGATAACATGCATCATCAAGAACGTTGTCGAGTACGAGGTAGTAGACCTTCTCGTTGCCGCCGAGCTGTGAGTTCTCGAGGAGAGCCTCTGCTCTGTCAGGTTCACCTTCACGTGCGTCGAAAGTCTCGAACGGGATGGTGATCAGGTTGTAGCGATAACGAAGGATGATCTTCTTCTCATTGTAGTCGACTGCGATCCTGTACTTGGCGATCAGGAACGTGTGAGCAAATACGAGAGCTGCGATCACGAAACAAGCGAAAGATGCGCAAGCGATGATCAAGTTACTGTATTTACTCAAAAGAAAGAAGAAGCCGAGTACGACTGTGATAGCCATGAGAGGGACCGTGATGATCCTTCTGACGTTTATCTGCTTGCCGTTAGCTGCAAAGCAATGAACACCCTCTTGTGGGAGCTTTGCCACCTTAGCTTCATCGATTGTGTTAGTCTCCATTTTTTCCTCCTGTGCTCCTAAGAGCTATTCATAAAAAGAATTTTACCATATTCTCTTTACAAAATCACTTACTTCATTCATTTTATTTCCGTCGGGCGGACCCGTGGATATTACTTTTCAGCGCTGAGCATCGCGATACGCTCTTCGACGCCCTTGTACATCTCGATGTACTTAGCCTGCTTTTCCTTCTCTGCATTGATGACCTTCTCAGGTGCCTTGCTTACGAAAGACTCGTTAGCGAGCTTGCCGTTAACGCGGTCGATCTCCTTCTGGAGATTCTCCTTCTCTTTTGCAAGACGCTCGAGCTCCTTGTCGATATCGATAAGGTCACCGAGAGGGATATATACCTCACCGCCCGCGAAAACGCATGCGACTGCAGTTGCAGGGATGCCGCTCTTGTCGCTCTGTGTCTCGAGGCTGCTTACGGAAGCAAGTCTCTCGAGGAAGCCCTTGCCGTCCACGAACATCTTGGCGATCGTCTGGTTCTCTGTAACTACGATGATGTGAGCTTTACGTGAAGGAGCAACACCCATCTCGGATCTGATGTTACGGATGGAACGGATAGCGTCCATGAGCGTATTCATCATCTTCTCTTCTGCGTCAAAGTTAACGGACTCGTCAGCCTTAGGCCAATCGGAGATCATGATGGACTCGGACTTGCCGTCGATAACGAGATTTCTGTAGACCTCTTCTGTTACGAATGGCATGAACGGATGCAAGAGCTGCATGGAGATGCCGAGGATCTTGTTCAAGAGGTACTGAGCCTCGAGTCTTGTAGGGCACTCCTTATCGAAAAGACGGCTCTTCGTGATCTCGATATACCAGTCGCAGTAGTTCTCCCAGATGAAGTCAACGATCTTGGAGAGCGCAACGCCGTAATCGTAATTTTCGACATTGACGGAAGCTTCCTTGATCAGGTTGTTGAGCTTATTAAGGATCCACTTATCCTCGAGTGTGAACTTGGACTCGTCAACACCGGAGAAATCAAGCTCATCCTCGCAGTTCATGAGAACGAACTTCATTGCGTTCCAGATCTTGTTGGAGAAGTTTCTGCCCATCTCGATCTTATCCTTCTGGAAACGCTGATCGTTACCAGGAGCATTACCTGTTACGAGCGCGAATCTCAATGCGTCTGCACCGGACTCTGCGATGATCTCGAGCGGATCGATACCGTTTCCCAGGGACTTACTCATCTTTCTGCCCTGTGAGTCACGAACGAGACCGTGGATAAGTACCGTATCAAACGGCGGCTGCTTCATATGTGCACAGCCTGCGACCATCATACGGGAAACCCAGAAAGTGATGATGTCGTAGCCTGTAACGAGCGTATTTGTAGGATAGAAATACTTGAGTTCCTCAGTGTCCTTAGGCCAGCCGAGTGTTGAGAACGGCCAGAGAGCAGATGAGAACCATGTATCGAGCGTATCAGGATCCTGACGCATCGGCTTGCCGCACTTAGGGCAGACAGGAGCTGCGTCCTTAGTAACTACGAGTTCACCGCAGTCATCGCAGTAGAATGCAGGGATCTGATGGCCCCACCAAAGCTGACGGGAGATACACCAGTCACGGATGTCCTCCATCCAGTTGAAGTAGTTCTTGTCGAATCTCTCTGGTACGAACTTTGTCTTACCTGTCTTAACTGCTTCGATGGCAGGCTTTGCGAGCTCGTC
>CADCPU010000473.1 GCA_902803365.1 Oscillospiraceae bacterium | reverse complement strand
CTTGCTTCAAATGATACATCCTTAAGTATCTCTTTGTTTCCGTAGCTTTTACATAGACCTTGTATCGTTATCGTCTGTTCCATATGATTCTCCTTTGTTTTGTGTTACTGCTATTATTCGCATCGGAAAAGCGCGCGACAATATTTTGGGAATGCCTTATGAAGTACGGCTGCATACATTGCAAGTTACGGCGCATAGTTTGCAATTGAATTTGAATGTGCCCGATGTTATAACTAAATCAGCAATAAAACGGATGTGTATGATGAAGATTAAACTTATTGCAAGTGAAGAAAACTATGAGAAGCTGGCGCAGGAACTGACCTCTATGGGAGTTGAACTTAGCGACAGCGCTGATCTTGTGCTTACGGAGCAAAATGTCGTTATCTCTCATCTTATAGGCAAGAAGGGCGACGAGATATATCGTATCAATGTCTCGGATATCTCCCACATAGAAAGTTTTGCTCATGATGTTATCGCTTATACCGATAAAGACAGTTTCAAGATAAACGAGCGCCTTAAGACATTGACCACGATCCTGGATCCGTCATCTTTTATCAGGATCAGTAATTCGGTGATAATATCCGTCGATCACATCAAGAGCATAAAGCCTGCATTTACTCAAAAGTTTATAGTGACGATGAAAAACGGAGCGAGAGTCGATGTGACGCGATCCTATTATTATATCTTCAAAGAATTTATCGGAATATGAGGTGCCGTATATGAAAGTTTTAACGATTATATTATTGATGATCATCGCGGTGCTCGTACTGACATCCGTATCGACGCTTATCTATATGATATATTTTAGGCATGCACTTAACAAGAGGATATCGCAAGGCAATACAGCGGCGGGTAAACATGATCTTATGGAGCCGCTCAAGTTCTTTCTTTTGGCATTCCTCGTTTTGACACTGCTCGGCTTTGTATTCCTTATGTTTACGGGTTTTGATTCCAAAACAGATGGCGGCAGGAGTGTTGTTTTCGAAAAATGTGATGAGAGCCCGCTCTCGCTCATTAGTCCTGACGATGATATCCCCGGATATAAGAAATCTGAGAAAAATGAAGGCGGCTTTGAAGTTGTCTGGTATGTGAAAGATTCGGATAATGAATCTTTCCCTGATATACTGATACATATCGGTGCAGAGGAAGAATATACATATACTTTCTCGAGCGATATGTCGGATCAGGTCTTAACGGGAAAGTCTGATGAGAAGAACGGATGGTACAGTGCCGTTATAAGTGAGGGCAATGTCGATCTTAAGATCGGTGATCCTTCTTCGCCTGTGACGTTCACGATCGAGCGGTGATAAGAACCCTTATTCGCCCTGCAGTGTCTCACGCTTTAATTCGAGTGCCGCGATGCTTAGCGGGCGGCTCTTATCCTGGAGAAGAGAAATGCTTCTTGAAGGCAGCTCATCGACCAGCGGGATAGGGAAGATCTTCTTTCTTTCTATCGATGGCATGGCAAGTTCCTTAGGCACAAATCCGAGACCCATTCCGTGCTCGACGATAGGGAGGATCTGGTCGGTCGTTGTGACTTCGATCGAAGGCTTGAGGATTATGTCGTCTTTTAAGAAAAGATCGGTCAGATATTGGAATGAAGTGGAATCGTGACTTTGCGTGATCAGAGGATAAGAAGAGATCTCCTGAAGAGTGTGTTTTCTGGTGGACAGAGCGATATAAGGCTCGCCGCCGATAATGATCTCCTGGAAGGATTTGACGTGAGTAGCTTCAAGGGAAGCGGAGACCTTGAGAGGTGATGAGATCACGGCAAGGTCGACAAGACCCTGTTCAAGTGCCATAACGCCTTGAGGTGTGGAATGGTTGAATACGCGGATCCTTATGCCCGGGTGCTTGGTCTTGAACCTCTGGAGGATAGGGAGCATGAGAACGTGAAGGGCGATCTCGCTTATGGAGACGGAGACGCTTCCGTTTTCGAGAAGACGATCCGAATTGATCTCATCTTCGCCTTTTTCGATATGATAGTAAGCTGATTCTATATGTTCATAGAGTTTCTTTCCTTCAGGAGTCAGAGTAACGCCCTTTTTGGAACGGACAAAGAGCCTGCAGCCGAGTTCTGATTCCAGCGTATTTATGACACGGGTGATGTTCGGCTGGTTGTTATGGAGGAAACGCGCTGCCTGCGTAAAGCTTCCGTGTTTTCCGACGAAATAAAAGATCTTGTAATACTCCCAATTGCTGTTCATAGTCAACCTCATATGATTTTTGTATGACTGATATATGAAATATACTTTATACATATTACGTTGTATGCATTATAATCCAATTAGAAATAAAAAAACAAGGAGGACTGCATATGGCACGATTCACATTACCACGTGATATCTATCACGGCAAAGGAGCACTTGAGGCGCTGAAGGACTTCAAAGGAAAGAAGGCTATGATCTGCGTCGGAGGCGGATCCATGAAACGCTTCGGATTCCTCGACAAGGCTGAGAGCTATCTTAAAGAGGCAGGTATGGAAGTTGAGATCTTTGACGGTATCGAGCCTGACCCGTCAGTTGAGACAGTCATGAAGGGTGCGCAGGCTATGCTTAAGTTTGAGCCTGACTGGATCGTTGCCATCGGAGGCGGTTCTCCTATCGACGCAGCTAAGGCAATGTGGATCAAGTATGAGTATCCTGAGTGTACTTTCGAAGATATGTGCAAGGTATTCGGCATTCCGGAGCTCCGTAAGAAGGCTCATTTCTGCGCAGTTTCTTCCACATCCGGAACAGCTACTGAGGTAACTGCGTTCTCTATCATCACTGACTACTCCAAGGGTATCAAGTATCCTATCGCTGACTTTGAGATCACACCTGATGTTGCTATCGTCGATCCTGAACTTGCAGAGACAATGCCTGCTAAGCTCGTTGCTCACACAGGTATGGATGCTATGACTCACGCAGTAGAGGCATATGTTTCCACAGCTAACAGCGACTATACAGATCCGCTCGCGATCCATGCGATCGAGATGATCATGAAGGATCTTGTTCCTTCCTTTAACGGTGATATGGCAGCAAGAGACAGAATGCATAACGCACAGTGCCTTGCAGGTATGGCTTTCTCCAATGCGCTTCTCGGTATCGTTCACTCCATGGCTCATAAGACGGGTGCTGCATTTGCCGATTACGGTGCACACATCATCCACGGTGCAGCAAACGCAATGTACCTTCCTAAGGTAATCGCTTTTAATGCCAAGGATGAGACAGCAAAGAAGCGTTACGGCGTTATCGTTGATTACATGGGTATCGCAGATAAGAATGCTTCCGACGATGAGAAGGTAGCTTCGCTTATCGCATATCTGCGCAAGATGAACGATGATCTTAATATCCCTCACGGAATCGGCACATATGGTGCTGACAGCTATCCGACCGAGAAGGGATTCGTACCTGAGGAAGTATTCCTTGAAAGACTCCACGACATCGCAGTAAATGCTATTGCTGATGCATGTACGGGTTCTAACCCTCGTCAGCCTTCCGTTGAAGAGATGGAAAAGCTCCTTAAATGTTGTTACTACGATACTGAAGTAGATTTCTGATCTGACTTCTGTAACTGAATAAACGGAGAAGGGCACCGCTTTATCTGAAGCGGTGCTTTTTCTAT
>CADCPU010000472.1 GCA_902803365.1 Oscillospiraceae bacterium | reverse complement strand
CCGTCTTCAACACACATATGTCTACTGTTTATAGCTTTCCGGAATTTACAGCATAAAAAAACTCGATACAATATATTGTACCGAGTTATAAGTCATCTTGCGATCAATATCAAAAGTTCGCTGATCTTTCCCATAGACTGAACGCTCACGAACTCGTATATACCATGGAAGTTATGTCCTCCCGCACAGATGTTAGGACAAGGAAGTCCTTTGTACGAGAGCATCGCTCCGTCAGTGCCGCCTCTGATCGGCAAGAACTTCGGTTCGATATCAAGCTTGCGCATACACTTTGCCGCTCTGTCGACTATCTCCATCTGCGGCCTGATCTTCTCTTCCATATTGTAGTAGGAATCCTTGATCTCGACCGTGACTTCAGCGTCCTGATACTTCTTGTTTATGATGTATGCAGCGATCTGAAGCATCGATTTCTTGCTCTCAAACAGATCTCTGCTGTGATCTCTTATAAGATACCGAAGCGTTGCTTCACTCGTGTCACCCTTCATGTCCATCAGGTGGAAGAAACCTTCGTGACCCTTGGTCGTCTCAGGTCTCATATCACCAGGAATGAGAGTATCGAATTCGTTACCCAGGCGGATCGCGTTGATCATCTTGCCATAAGCTTCACCCGGATGCACCTGAACGCCCTTGATCGTTACTGTCGCTGTTGCGGCATTAAAGTTCTCGTACGACAGTTCGCCTAAGATACCGCCGTCGATCGTATATGCGAAATCAGCATCGAATCTGTCTATGTCAAAAAACTCCGTGCCCTCACCTATCTCTTCATCAGGCGTAAAAGCAACTCTTATCTCGCCATGCTCCTCATTAGGATTCTGCGCAAAGAAGTCGAGCATCGTCATGATCTCTGCCACGCCCGACTTATCATCTGAACCAAGAAGTGTCGTACCGTCTGTTGTTATGAGAGTCTGTCCCTTATAAAGCTTAAGTTCCGGGAAGTTATCAGGCGAGAGATGACCGATGTCACCGCCGTCGTAGTTTTCCGTGATCTGGGGATTAACGTTCTCACCCGATGCTTCAGGTGATGTATCAAGATGTGCGATAAAGCCGATCTTGGGACCGTTAGGTTCTGCGCCCGCTGTCTTCGGGACTTTCAGATAGAGGTAGCAATGCTCCTCGTCAAAGTATATTTCCGCACCCTTGATGTCCATCGCTTCGATCTCCTGCTTAAGGAGTCTTGCCAGATCGAACTGGCACTTGCTGCTCGGATGCGTGCCCGACTCCTCGTCGGACTTTGTGTTTATCTTAATGTACCTTAAAAACTTTTCTGTTACTGTGCTATCAAAATTCATATGTCTGTCACCTCATTTCCTAAGGGATTATATCACGTTGCCTCCGAGAATTATTAGCCGTAAGTTTGGCAAGATGAGTGCATCAGACCTCGCGGTGCGGGGCGAGATTGAGCGGACTATTTTGCCTTCTGCCTGCCGGCACTGAGTTTTTTACTTCCTTAAGACACCTTCATTTCAGGCGTTCTCCAGCTTTTACTCCCTAACGCCACCTTTGTCCCAACCCCATTTCAGCTTTTACTCCCTACCGTCTCAAACTCCAAAATCCTCCACAAGGATTTACTCCCTACTGAAGGAGCCGCCCAAACGCGCTACACACTTTTACTTCCTTAAGCCTTCAAGCTCCACTCTCCCCCACAGACAGCAAAGCCCGGTTGCTTACAAAAGACAGATCCGGTCTGAGACGTCAAGGCCAAAGCCGCTTTAGCGGTGCCCTCCGGGCAGCCTTGACGTCCATAAGGCCGGATCTGTAAAAAGGCTCAACCGGGCTTTGTTATCTGTGCTACATCCACTCTTTTTACTCCCTGACGCGGCCTTTACCACACCCCCTTTTCAACTTTTACTTCCTAACGGAGCAGAGTCCAAACCACGCCTTTTGCACTTACTCCCGCAGGGAGTAAAAATCCGAGATCACCTGCAAACGCATAAAAAGAGGACCGCATCGCTGCGGCCCTCTCACAGTCTTAAGTATTAACTTTAATAAGGAAGTATCCTTGCCTCGATACACCTTGAGGTGAACTCAGGGCTTCTCGTAAATCCGAAGACTACGTCAGAACGCTGGGAACCTGATGCAAGAACGCCAAGCCAGTACTGTGCGCCTTCTTCATCTGCCTCTCTGTCCATAAAGGTCAGGTAGAGGCGGTTTACGAACTCCTT
>CADCPU010000471.1 GCA_902803365.1 Oscillospiraceae bacterium | reverse complement strand
CTGATACGCAAAGAGATCACCTCCTTACTCTCAGTCTAAAAAGGAAAACGCGACAAAACGGAACAAAAAGTAACAAATGGTATTTTTTCCGAGAACGACTGCGCCGCAGTGATTTTCAGGTTTTTTCTCACATTTTCAAGAATGAAAAATCATCGTTTTTTCCATCTTCCAAAACCCTGAAACGCCCTGATACCAGTCACTTCAAGAAACGTGACCAAAAATGACCATTTTTGTACGTTTGTCACTTTCGGAAGAAACGCCACAAACCGCTGCGCCACAAGCATTACAAGGTTTCCAGCACAACTTGCTTCAAAAAAACTTTTCTGCAAAACCACAAATGAAAATCATTTCCTCTCCCCTCCACCTCCTGTATCCAACTTGGATACACAAAAATTGTGCCGCAAATTCCAGTATCCAAAATTGATACACAGACCTCTACTCCGGGGATACCATAGCCGCTTGTTACCCGTATACAGATCCACGGAGACGGCGTCAAGTCCGAAGCCGCTTCGCGGTGTCGTACGACAGACTTGACGCTCGTAACTCCGGGATCTGTTCATTGTAATCAAGCGGCTATGGTGTCTCCCTGCTCAAATCCGCAGGCAGTATCCATTTTGGATACAAATATTTCAGCAGAAACTTTTTTGTATCCGTTTTGGATACACGAATTTCAAACATTAGATTTCTGTATCCAAGTTGGATACAAATTTTCGAGATAACAGAATTCTGTATCTGAGTTGGATACAAAATTTCAGGGCAAAAAAAATCTGTATCCAAAATGGATACAGGAAGTGGCGGAAATAAAGAGGAGGCCGCCCCGTTAGGGGCAACCTCCGTGAAGTCTTGGTTAGGGAGAAGATCAGCCTTCGATCTCCTCGATTGTGCCAAACAAGTTGAGTCTGAAGAGCATTGCCTCATCGTCCTCGTTGGAGCAATAGATCTTTGCCTGGCTTACGATACCACCCTCGATGAGGTTCATGATACCGATCATCTGGCTGAGCTTACTCTTCAAGTTGTAACGATCGTTCTCATCTGTGATAAGGAATACGTCACCCTTGCACTCGTCGATTGCCTTCAAAAGTGTCTGGACATCAATGTCATGTAATGTAAATGCTTTCATTTTATGTACCTCCTTTTAGGTCTCTTCAAATATATACCAGTGTTGTCTTAGTCAGTTCCTTCCTGACACTGATATGATAACCCAAGGGATAATATCACGCAAGCAATCAACTATACAGTTTATACAAGTTTGAAGCCTTGTTTTTGTGCTATTTGCACAAACGCTTGTAGTGGCATACGTGGAAAGTGACTCCTACCTCAGATTCGATAGGCTCTTCCTCTTTGCAGAGTTCCCACTCATCGGACTCATCGAGGTTCGGGAAATATGCATCAGCCTCAAACTCACGCGCGATCTTGGTGATGATACACTTGTCGCAGATCGTGATCAAAGTCTTATAGATCTCCTCACCGCCGATTACGAAGATCTCTTCTTCCGGATGAGCTTTGGCATACTCGTCAAGTTCTTCAGTGGAATGAAGAACGAGCGCACCTTCCTTGGTAAACTCAGGATTACGGCTGAGAATGATGTTCTTGCGCTTAGGAAGAACCTTCTCGCCCTTAAATGTCTGAAGAGTCTTACGACCGTATACTACGGTATTACCTGCAGTATAAAAGCGGAACACACCGCGCTGGTCCTCGGGAATGGAGATAAGAAGATCGCCTTTATTTCCGATAGCCCAGTTCTCGTCAACAGCAGCAATTGCAATCATATAAACACCTCGCACTTTGGATTCTTAAAAGATTATACCAAAGAGTTCCTCTGGCCGACATACTCCTCGAGGTTCGCGAAGATATGGTCTTCTCCGACTTTCTCAGGGAATCCTACCCTGTCGAGACGTGCACGTACGCTGTCGTTGATTCCTACGAAGCAGTAATCCGCACCGCGGCTCTTGAGATACTCGACTGCCTCGAGGATGTCCTGCTCGGCAGAAAGGTCGATAAATACGACACCACGGAATGAAAGGATATATGTATCGAATGAACGCTCAGCCTTTTCGATGGCCTTGAGGAGCTCGCGGCCGTTAGCGAAAAAGTAAGCACCTACGCTATATACAACTGCGCAATCCTTGTTCTGGATGAGAGTCTCTTCCTCGACGCTGACGTTGATGGATGCAAGATTCTTGATCATGATGATCATGGAGAGGCCTACACCGATCAGGATAGCGTATGTAAGATCGAGCACGATCGTAGCAGCCATGGTTACAAAGAAAAGGATCAAAGGCTCATAGAGCTTGTTCTTGAAGTAGAACTTGATCGTCTTATAATCGTTCATCTTGATCGCAGTTACGATGAGTACGCCTGCAAGAGCCGGATAAGGTACGAGGCCGATAACAGGAGCCAGGATGAACATACAAAGGATAAGGAATACGGACTGGAATACGGATGTCATACGTGTGTTACCGCCGCTCTTGATGGCAACGGATGTACGCGCGATGGCAGCAGTTGAAGGAACACCGCCGAAGAAAGGAACGGTCATGTTTGCAAGACCCTGAGCGATGAGCTCGACGTTAGAGTCGAACTTCTCTTTCTTCATTGCTGCAGCACAAGTACCGCAAAGAAGGCTCTCGATCATACCGAGGAGCGCGATAGTGATTGCATATCCGGATACGCTCTTGAGCATGTCGGCATTAACGTCTGCGATCTTGAGGACCTCAGAGTTGATAAGGGACCTCGGGATCTTGCCGATCGTGTGGACATCGAGCTTAAGAAGAGTAGCTGCGAGCGTGATGATTATGATGGAAACAAGTGATGCAGGAACATACTTGCTGAGCTTTGCCGGGAAAAGGAACATGATAACGACTACGGCAAGCGTAAGGCCGAGAGCAACGATATCTGTGTTTCCGATGTTCTTTGCAAAGCATACGATCTTATCTATTGTAGTCTCGCCTTTTACGGTCACGCCAAATGCATTACCGAGCTGACCGATGGCAATTACGCATGCGATACCCGAAGTAAAACCGGTGACGACAGGCTTCGGGATGAACTGAACCAGTCGGCCGAATCGCAAGAGACCGCATAAGAGCAGGATGAGACCTGAAATAAAAGTTGCAAGGAACATACCGGTAAGGCCGTACTTGCCTGATACGATAGTACCGAGTACGACAGCCATGGCACCTGTAGGACCTGAGATCTGGAAGCTTCCGCCTCCCAAAAGACCGCTTATGATACCTGCGATGATCGCCGTGATGAGACCGCCTGCGATACCGATAGCAGCATGCTCGGCATCAACGCTGGCAGCACCGAATGCAAGAGCCAACGGGAGCGCAACCGCACCGACCGTGATACCTGCAGCGATATCGCCTACAAACTTCTTGGCGTTATATCCTCTGAATTCGTTTACAAAGATCTTCTTATAGTGTCCGAAAAACGGGCGCCTCTTCTTTCCGTCCTTAGCCATAACTCACCTCTAGAAATAAAATCACAAAATCCAATATACACTAATTGAACTTCAAGTAAGTCTATGGATATTCACGAAAACCGCCGTCAACGTGGGCTCTTTTTTGTTACGGCTGTCGTCCGGGCTCTTCGCCGTACTCGAAAAAGGCAAAAAAACAGCGCCGCTTCCATAGAAGCAGCGCTTGTTACGATCATCATGGTCGGAGTGGCGAGACTCGAACTCGCGGCCTCTTGCTCCCGAAGCAAGCACTCTACCACCTGAGCCACACCCCGATGACCG
>CADCPU010000470.1 GCA_902803365.1 Oscillospiraceae bacterium | reverse complement strand
TTCATGAAATAACCCTCCGGAGAGTTATATTAATTCACTTTGAATTATATCACAAAAAATTTAGAATTTGCTTATTACAAGAATAATAAAAAAGGCCTTCCGCATTAAGCGGAAAGCCTTCGTGTCGGACATACCTGATCATTGTAACAGTAACCTTTTGCTCACGATATATGGCGAAAAGTCAAAAGAACCCGCCGTTGCTTTGGACAATTCGAACATTGATGAAAACAGGCTGTGATATAATCTGTTATGGTTCGTCCCGGGTGCAGAGGTCGCGCCGGTAACTGATCACAACGGCTTTTTCGCATTCATCAAAAGGGATGCGGTTACGGAGAGCCTCTACAGATAAAGGAGATATTGAAATGGGTTCATCAAAGCAGATGCTCGGATTTTTAGCCGGGCTGTTTTCATTGGTAATGCCGGCCGTCGGCTCTTCCATCGGACTGTTAAACAGTTTTGGTATGCAGGTGGGTTGTTATGTCTTTGCGATCGTTCTGGCGATCTTAGGCATCATCCTGTCAGCATCATCAATAAAACAGGTAAGAGCTGAGGGCGTCGGTGAGGGATTGTCCATTGCGGGCATCATCCTCTCGATCATCGGAATAGTCTCAAACATTGGTATGCTCATCGTATTTGTAGGCGCATACACATACATTGAATCGTACATGAACAAGTGACCTTCCTGTACTATAGATCAATAACATTGTATTATCCGTCAATTTAAATCATCGGGCCTGTTGTATCATTTCGATTGGTTATCAATTATCAAAGGAAGACTTATGAGCAATAAAAGATCAGTCGTAATAGATGAGAAGACCCCGCTACTCGTGTTGGCGGGACCGATGTTCCTTGAACTTTTCCTCAATACGATGCTCAACAACGTGGACACTCTCATGCTGAGCCACTACGATGAGTACGCGGTAGGTGCAGTCGGAAATGCAAACACCATCATGTTCATGATGAACATCCTGTTCAACGTCATCGCCACGGCAACGAGCGTAGTCGTTGCGCAGTACCTCGGCGCCAAACGCCACGACAAGATGAACATGATCTATACGCTCGCGATAGTCGTAAACTTCGTCGTGGGCGTAGTCCTTAGCGCTACCTTCTGCGCGGCAAACCCGCTGATAATGAAGCTCCTGCACGTATCGCCCGAGATGCGCCCTTACTCGATGACCTATATCTACATCGTCGGAGGCGCGGGCTTTGTCACGGCCGTCTTTAACGTCATGCTCCAGATCCTGAGGTGTAACGGCTATACCAAGATCGGCATGTATATCACTTTCGCGATCAACATCGTAAACGTCGGAGGCAACTATCTGTTCCTCTACGGGCCTCTCAAGTCGCTCAACATGGGCGTAGCAGGCGTTGCGATCTCGACCGTTGCTTCAAGATCCCTGGCAGTCCTCGGAGTCTTCATATTCTTCTTCGCGATGAAGATCGGTAAGATCTCGCTCAGATACCTTAATCCGTTCCCGGGCAAGCTCCTCGCCAAGATGGTCAAGATCGGCCTTCCGACGGCAGGCGAGACGCTCACATATAACCTCTACCAGACGACGCTCCTGTCGTTCGTCAACGCGATGGGCAATGACGCGGTCAACGCGCGAGCTTACTGTAATACCCTCATCTCGTTTGCGATGATATTTTCGAACGCGTCCGCGATGTCGACTCAGATAATAACCGGCCACCTTGTAGGTGCCGAGAAGAACGAAGAAGCCTACAAACGAGTCTTCAAGACCTTGCGCACTTCGCTGCCGATCACTATCGCGCTCGCGTCGATCAACGCGATCCTGTGCCGCTACTCGCTGCACCTTTTTACTGACAACATGAACATCATAAAGCTCGGCCAGATGATCATGATCGTCGATATCTTTATCGAGACCGGCCGCTGCCTCAACATGACTTTCGTAAGCAGCCTCAAAGCCGCGGGCGCCTATGTATTCCCACTCCTCATGGGCATCCTCTGTAACTGGGGATTGGGCCTCACGATGGGCTACACGATCGGCGTCATCTTCGCAGTCGGCGTCGCAGGCATCTACGCGGGCACCGCCACGGACGAATGTATCCGCGGCCTTATCGTCATGTGGTATTGGTATAAGAAAAAGTGGGTCGGCAAATCAGTCGTCGAAAAGAAAGAAGACCTCGAGCTCGAGTGACGCCACGCCCGTTTCCTGTGATAAAATGGTTCAAGAAAACAACCATTAGAGAGGAAATATCATGATCAACATAGGATGCCACTTATCCAGTTCAGGCGGATTTCTTGCGATGGGCAAGCACGCGACTGAACTCGGCGCAGATACTTTCGCATTTTTCACTCGCAACCCGCGCGGCGGCTCTGCCAAGGACATTATCCCCGAAGATGCAGAAGCCCTGATCGCATACATGCGCGAAAACAATTTCGGTAAGCTCGTCGCTCACGCCCCGTACACGATGAACGTCTGTGCGGAAAAAGAGAGCGTCCGCCAGTTCTCCCGGGAGATGCTCGCAGACGACCTCGACCGTATGCAGTACGTCCCGGGCAACTACTATAACTTCCATCCGGGCTCACACGTCGGCCAGGGCGTCGAAAAGGCGATCCCCATGATCGCAGACGCGCTCAACAACGCCCTCAAGCCCGAGCACGACACCATCGTCCTTCTCGAGACCATGGCAGGCAAGGGCTCCGAAGTCGGCAGGACCTTCGAGGAGATCGCTTCGATAATCGACAAAGTCGAGCTCAAGGACAAGATCGGCGTATGCTTCGACACCTGCCACACCTGGGACGGCGGCTACGACAACGTAGGCGACTTCGACGGCGTCCTCAAGGAATTCGACAAAGTCATCGGTCTCGACCGCCTCTACGCTGTCCACTTAAACGACAGCAAGAACGACCGTGACACGCACAAAGACCGACATGAAGTCATCGGCTCAGGCTTCCTTGGCGAAGACGCGATCCGCAACATCGTCACCCATCCGCTCCTCCAGGGCAAGCCGTTCATCCTGGAGACTCCTAACGAGGACCCGGGCTACAAAAAAGAGATCGCCCTCATCAGGAGCTGGTTCTGATAATTCGAAGTTTAACGGAGGCTGTCGATTATGTTATCGATGGCCTCCATATCTATCGGGACTATACTTGTTTCCATGCTTATGTAAAGATCCGTTCCGAGTACTATTTTGTTTCTCCTGTAGAGTCGCATTCTCCTTGTTGACTTGTTGGCATAGCCGGGGTCATCCATCCTGCCAAAATGTTCAAGATAGACTTCACACCTCCTTTGCATATTTAGCAAAGTAAAGTCAGGGTGGATCACTGTGCCGTCTTCCAGGACAAGCTTCGCTTCGTACCTGTACGGCGTCCCCATCTGGAAAAACCTGTCAGCGATCATCTTCTCACTCTTGGACCTGACCCATTCGCCTCGGTTTGTAATAAAGTGATACTCGCTTTCAGGGCGCTTTTTCTGTTCATAAGGTGTTGCTTCCCAATTCGCTATGAATTCTTCATTTGTTACCCAAACGGGCTTTATCAGCTCTCTTCTGTGCGGCTGCAAAGTCTCATAGTGTTCTTCCATAGAAGCCTTGGGATACTTCTTGAGCAACTGCTCCAGCAGTTCCTTTTCCTTGATAGCAAGCTTTAATACTTCGCTGTCGTAATCCTTCTGGGCAAGCTTCCTTATCAGGTCCCAATTGTCCTTTGATATGTAGGTCCTGTTGTTATTGTCGTCTGACTGATAGTACTGAAGATAGTTCCTGCTAGTGCAGATCCGCAAAGTGCCGGGCGGTACGTATTTAAGAGCTTTTTCCTTCTTTTGGATCAGGTTGTCCAATAATTTAATGCGTGACGATATCTGCCCGCGAAATCTGTTGAGTCCCATATTCCTTATTCCTTTTTTGATTTAATTATAGACTCCTGCGTATGTGCTTTCCTAACGAAATAGTGCCAACTTTATAAAGCAGTCTTCACAGAATTTCTGTTCGGTGATTGGGCATTATCACAAGTGGGCTTTTGGTGCTGCTTCTCGCGCGACCTATAAGGGCGCGACCGCGAAACGTTCCGTGCGGGTCTTTTCGAGACCTATACAGTACAGATTTGCGTTTTGGGCATTTTGGACTGTAAT
Organism: Oscillospiraceae bacterium; assembly: GCA_902803365.1. Next base: position 124 of record CADCPU010000470.1, on the reverse strand, counting down.
TTTGGAGCTTCCGGAGGCTTCTGAGGTCAACCTGAGACTGGATTTACAGTACAAAAAGGCGATTATGACATTTTGGACTGTAATCCCGCCTTTTCGAGCGCAGAAAACGCATACTCAAAACGTT
>CADCPU010000469.1 GCA_902803365.1 Oscillospiraceae bacterium | reverse complement strand
CATCGAGGACTTCTTCGGTGATATGGACTTTAAGGTTGCCGGTACTACAGAAGGTATCACATCCATCCAGGTAGATATCAAGGTTGAGGGTCTCTCCCTCGACATCATCCGTGAGGCTTTTGCTCTCACAAAGAAGGGCAGACTTAAGATCATTAACGAAGTACTCCTTCCTAGGATCGCAGCACCTCGTGAAGATCTCTCACCATTCGCTCCAAGGATCGTATCCATGCAGATCCCTGTTGATAAGATCCGTGAAGTCATCGGTACAGGCGGAAAGGTCATCAACAAGATCATCGCTGATACAGGTGCTCAGATCGACATTAACGATGAAGGTAAGCTCTACATCTCCACACCTGATCTCGAGAAGGCTGAGAAGGCTAAGAAGATCATCACAGGTATCATCGCTGATCCTGAGGTTGGTGCAGAATTCGAGGGTACAGTTACAAGACTTATGGACTTCGGTGCATTCGTTGAGTTCATTCCCGGTAAGGAAGGTCTCGTTCATATCAGCAAGCTTGCTTGGAACCGCGTAGAGAAGGTTGAGGACGTTGTTCACGAGGGTGACAAGGTTCGTGTTAAGGTAATCGAGATCGATAACCAGGGCAGGATCAACCTTTCCATCAGAGATACTCTTCCTAAGCCTGAGGGCTATGTAGAAGAGGAGCCAAGAAAGCGCGAGCCTAGAAATCGTGAGCGCAGAGGCGGCTTCGGCGGCGGACGTGGCGAAGGTCGCGAAGGTCGCGAGAGAAGAAATTTCGATCGCAACAATGATCGTAACGACCACAACAACGGTGGCGAAGAAGAGCAGAAGAAGGGCAGAAGAATCGAATTCTGATCTGAACTGAATTAATTCAAAACTTAAAACTGTCTTTGCAGTAATGTAAAGGCAGTTTTTTTATGTTGATTTTTCGACTCACCCTAAGGGTGAGCGGAAAGTAGCACTCATAGTCTGTGACTCACCCTAAGGGTGAGCGGGAAGTAGTACTCATGGTCAGTGACTCACCCTAAGGGTGAGCGGGAAGTAGCACTCATAGTCTGTGACTCACCCTAAGGGTGAGCGGAAAGTAGCAAAGTATGGTACAATCTCTCACAGATTGGAAAGAAGGTAAATATTTATATGAAGACAGTACTTACTATCGCCGGCAGTGATTGCAGCGGCGGCGCAGGAATACAGGCAGATATCAAGACAATTACTTGTAACGGAGTCTACGCTTCCAGTGTTATTGCGGCACTTACAGCTCAGAACACGACAGGCGTGACCGGAATAATGAATGTTCCTGCTGATTTCATCGCAAAGCAGATCGATGCAGTGTTTACTGATATAAGACCTGATGCAGTCAAGATCGGAATGGTATCCAACAAGGACGCCATTAAGACAATTGCCGATAAACTTCGTGAGTATAAAGCTGATAATGTAGTTGTAGATACGGTCATGGTTTCTACTAGCGGGTCGAGGCTTCTTGAAGAGGATGCCATAGAGGTGCTGATCTCTGAACTGATCCCGCTTGCGACTGTGATAACCCCCAATATACCGGAAGCAGAAGTTCTGTGCGGACATGAGATAACAACGGCTGAAGCAATGCATAAAGCAGCCGAAGAACTCGAAAACAAGTTTAATGTCAGTGTTCTTGTAAAGGGTGGTCACAGTATCTGTGATTCAAATGATGTTTTATGCAGTGGTGGTAAGATAACGGTCTTCAATGGTGAAAGGATCGATAATCCAAATACTCATGGCACCGGTTGTACGCTCTCGAGTGCCATTGCTTCTAATCTTGCGAAGGGCATGGCGCTGCCTGATGCTATTACTAAGGCTAAAGAATACATAAGCGGTGCTCTTCGTTATGGACTTGATCTCGGTAAGGGTTCGGGACCTCTCTGGCACGGCTATAATGCGGTAGAATTGAGGCAATAAATACTAGCATTTATTTAAAAAATGTTAATCTGTTAAGTACATGTAAACGGAATTTTACTGTTTGTCAAGTAATATATCCATCGATTTAACGGTTTGTGAAACATCCCCCGAGGCAGTTGTTTACGTCTCAAAAACAGGTAAAATCAAAAATGTAAGTATTGTTTGATAGAGTCTGTATTGGGGGTTACAAGATGAAGCGCACTGTTAAGATCACATCTATAGTTTTGAGTGCAGTTTTAGCATTTTCTGTATTTACAGGCTTTTCAGTTGATTCCAAGGCTGACAGCAAACAGTACCATTTGGTCATCGGTGAGCAGGATTTCGGTGAGCATCCCATATATGAGAATCAGTCAGATGCAGTATCTTATGTTTTTGATAACATCATGGCACGTAACGAGCAGTTCTCTTTTTATTTTGCTTCTTCCGAGATTTCTTCTCTTACAACTTATTGTAAGGACTTCGTCAATCAGGCTATAGCTTACAGAGCAGATCAGTCCAGTGGCGGAGATTATCTTGCTAAGGCTTACAGCGGTTACACATTCCATTACTTTACATTTGCAAATGCATATGAAGGCCGGAACCTTTTTAAGGTTGATTACAATTTTGGTTATTACACAACTGCAGAAGAAGAGAAGGCTGTTGATTCTAAGGTTCATCAGATCATCAATTCTCTTAATATCGGTGCTAAGTCTGATCTTGATAAGCTTACGGCAATCTATAATTGGATCACAGCAAACATTAAGTACGATTATGAGAATTCAACTCTTCCTAGAGATTCCAGAAACAGCAAGACATATACGGCATACAATGCATTGTTCGGTGGTAAGGCCGTTTGTCAGGGCGTCGCTTCCTTGTTCTATAAGATGCTCCTTACAACAGGTATCGAAAACAGGATAGTTTATTGGGACAACCACTGCTGGAATATCGTAAACATCAACAACACATATTATAACTGTGATGTTACTTGGGATCTTGGTGTAGCTCCTTCAGCTTATACAAATTTCCTCAGAGGTAAGGAAACTTCTTTCAAGGGTGAGCATAAGTATTACAATAATGATCTGTTCCTCGGATATGCAGTAGCAGATGATGATTACAATGCAGCACCGGCAACACCTGAAGCACCTGTTACGACGACAGCTCCTGCAGCTACAGAGACAAAGCCTCAGACTCAGTCTCAGACAAATAAGCCTTCTCAGAATGTCCTCGATTTTGCTACAAGACTTTATACTGTAGTACTCGGAAGAGACGCTGAGGAAGATGGTTTGAAGTATTGGGCAACAGAACTTGCAGCTAATCGTTTGGACGGTGCCAGCGCAGCAAGATCATTCATCAACAGCGATGAGTTCAAGGGCAAGAATGTCAATAATACCGAGTATCTTGGCGTATTGTACAGCACTTTCTTCAACAGAGAGATGGACGATGGCGGAAGAGATTACTGGTTGTCAGTTCTTAAGAGCGGCACTTCCCGTGAGGAAGTCCTCGAAGGTTTTGTTAATTCCGAAGAGTGGATCGGAGTTTGCGCATCTTACGGAATCAAGTCCGGAGCAGGTGTCTCAAATACGACTTCCACAGCAAGCAATAAGATCGACGGTTTTGCCGAGAGATTATATACGACAGTCCTTAACAGATCAGCAGAGCAGTCCGGACTGAATTATTGGTCCAACGCACTTGCTTCAAAGTCTGTTACCGGTACGGCAGCAGCTTACAGCTTCGTATTCAGTGATGAGTTCGTAGGTGCGAACGTATCCAATGGAGAGTTTATAAATCGTTTGTACAAGCTCTTTATGGATCGTGATGCAGACCAGGGCGGTTATGATTACTGGATGGGAAGATTTGCTTCCGGTGCTACACGTGAGGACGTATTCTTCGGATTCTCTACTTCAGAGGAATTCGGTAAGATCTGTGACAGCTACGGTATTGCCAGATGATACCCGGCTTAAGTTCTATTCTAAACGGGAGGTTTACTCTTAGTGGTAGGCCTCTCGTTTAATGTTTAAGGATCATTCTTTCTCCTTGTTGATCAGGCTGAGCTGCTCGTTTGCAGTAACTGTAGGAATGGAGATCCTGAATATGGCGCCTCCTTCAGGCTTGTTGTCTCCCGTAACTGTACCGTTATGTTCCTTTGCGATCGCAAGAACGAGGGCAAGACCGATACCATGCTTACCGTCGCTACCCTTGGCAAAACGATCAAACAGGTGTTCCTTGACCTCAGGACTGATTCCCGGACCGTCGTCGGATATCTCGAAGATAACGTTTGTGCCTTCCGTATAGCAGATAAATCTGACTTCGGCCTTGGCATATCTGAGACAGTTGGAGAAAACATTTTCGAGCATACGGAATATATCGTTCTCGTTGGCATAGATATGCACGTTACTCTTGATCTTGATGTCGTTTACGAGTTCTTTGCCGTTATGGAGGAATCCGCCTCTGACTTTCTCGATCGTAACTCCTACGAGTTCGTAGACGTTTACGATAGTCTTCTTTACCTCATAACCTTTGGCTGCGGACAGATCCATCTTGGAGATGGAGAGGAGATTCTCTACCATGTTGGATAGACGGTCTGTCTCGGAAATAATGATATCGACGGCTTCCTGCTCATGATCTTTATCGAAAACGCCGTATTTCATACCCTCGGCATAACCTTGGATAGACATCAGAGGTGTTCGAAGCTCATGAGAAGCGTTCTGGAAGAAGGTCTTTTGCTCCTTGTCGTTATTGTCGAGCCTGGTGGCCATAACGTTCATAGCATCCGACAGTTCACACAGTTCTCGGCTCGCTGTCATGCCTTTATACGGAGTGAATTCTCCTTGGCTTATCCTTTTTGCAAATTTGGACAGTTTCTGAGTAGATGTGATGATCGGCAGGGAAATGAATACACTCAAGATACCGGCGATTATGATACCGAAGAGCATCGTGTTGAACATCTTATCGTTGAGTGAGTTTGCGAAGTTATAGTACTTGGAAGCGTCAACGTAGAAGATTACATATAATGAATCCGAATACAGGGAAGTGCTGAGTTCCAATTCATGAAGCGTGTAATAATACGTATTTGTCTTCTGATCGTCTTTGATCTCGATGCTCTTGATCTTGGTATTCGGCTTTGAGCCTTTATCACGAAATACGGCTTTTATAACACTTTCGGGTATTGTTTGATTGAGTGTAGCAGAGGGCCAGACAAATTCGTATTCGCTCTTATTCTCATTATTCGGTATTTCGTAGAATACGGCAAGGGTGGCTTCGTTAGAGATATCAGTAGAAGAACTGATGTTCTTTACGAGGTCATCACGAAGCTGATTAGAACTTGTGTATTCATTATTGCTGCTCTGTTCTACGAAGTATTTGGAGAAAGTAACGAAAGAATTATAAGTATCCTGGATTCGGGATTTACAGTCCGTAATGATGTAATTCTCGTAGTTCTGGTTAAAGCCCAAGATAAAGCTGAAGAAGAAGAAAAGGATGATAACTGTAAATGCCAAATAGAAATGAAGAGCAATAGGTGTCTTTAACACCTTGTTGCTCTTTTTCTTCTTTTCCTTTTTATTCTTACTGCCGGCAAATAACATTAACGCTCGCTAATCCTTCCGAAATATCTGTTGAGATCATTCTTCAGAGGTGTTCTGAGCGTCGTTCTTGTTTTCGAGCCTGAATCCGTAACCCCAAACAGTTGAGATGACGGCATCGGAATCCGTGATCTTCTTGCGAAGGCGCTTGACCGTATCGTCGGCAACTCTCGTCTCGACCTCTGTCTCGTACCCCCATATTTTATCAAGAAGTTCCATTCTTGGAATAGCCCTGTCTTTATTTATTATTAAATACGATAATAATGCATACTCGTTAGGAGTAAGCTGAAGGTCCTGATCCTTAAGTGTAGCGGTCTTATTCTTGATGTTAAGAGTAATGTCTGCATAGGTGAGGTTAGATGTGTCGATCTCTTTGTTTTCGAGGAAGGATTCTCTTCTCTGAAGGATCGACTTGACCTTTGTAACGAGCTTAACAGGGCTGAACGGCTTTGTGAAATAGTCGTCGCTGCCCATGTTGAGTCCTTCGATATAATCCGAATCGCTGTCACGTGCCGTGAGCATGATGATCGGTACATTACTTATCTTTCTGAGTTCGCTGCAGATGAAGAAACCGTCGCGGCCCGGCATCATAACGTCAAGGATTATGAGATCGCACGGATCCTGAATGAACTTCTTCAGGAGATCGTCGCCGGTCTCGAAGCCGAAGCAATTAAATCCTTCTCTCTCGAGAAATGATTTTAAAAGGTTTCTGATATTGTTATCATCGTCTGCTATGTATATGATCTTATCCATTGGTTTAATATCCTCCGTCCAATAGATTTTATATGAAAAATGAAGATTCAAATAGTCTTTTTGGTGAAAACTTGTGGAATTTACTGTATTTTGTTTTTCGCGTGAAAAAGGTTTGAGAATTATAATCAGTTAGTATAAAATCGTAATGTTGCATTGAATCAGTCAAGATATAGAAGGAGGGCGCTATGAGAAACGTTTTGGTTACCGGCGGTGCCGGATTTATCGGTTCACATACTTGTATTTCACTCAGCGAGGCCGGATATGATTTTATCATTGCCGACAACTTTACCAACAGTAAAGAAGCTTGCGTCAAGAAGATCGGAGAGATCATCGGCAAAGACGCCAAGTGCTATAACGTCGATTGTTGTGACAAGGTCGCATTAAGACGTGTTTTCGAAAACAATGAGATCGATGCAGTTATCCATTTTGCCGGCCTTAAGGCTGTAGCAGAGTCGATCCAGATCCCTCTTGAATATTATCGTAACAATATAGACAGTATCCTTACTGTTGTTGAGCTAATGCGTGAGTTCAACGTCAAGGATCTCGTATTCAGTTCTTCAGCTACGGTTTACGGTACTTCCGATAAGGTGCCGTTCTCCGAGGAGAGCCCTAAGGGTATGTGTACAAATCCTTACGGCTGGACTAAGTGGATGATCGAGCAGATGCTTACTGATATCGCGAAGGCAGATCCTACGATGAATATCGTTCTGCTCAGATACTTCAATCCTGTCGGAGCTCATAAGAGCGGACTTATCGGAGAAGACCCTCTCGGTATCCCGAATAATCTTTTCCCGGCAGTAGCAAAGGCAGCTTCAGGTGTACTTCCTATGCTCAAGATCTACGGTAACGATTACGATACACCTGATGGAACGTGTATCCGTGATTATATCCATGTTGTTGATCTTGCAGAAGGTCACGTAAAAGCTCTTGATTATATTGCAACAAAAGAAGGCGGTATAAACGTCTTTAATCTTGGAAGCGGCAAAGGTTATTCCGTTTCCCAGATTGTTACGGCATACGAGAAAGCCTGCGGCCACGCGATCCCACACGAGTTTGCGCCACGCCGTCCCGGTGATATTCCGGTATGCTATGCGGATACAGTTCTCGCAGAAAAAGAACTCGGATTCAAAGTTTCTCGCGGAGTCGACGAGATGTGCGAAGATTCCTGGCGCTGGCAGTCCATGAATCCGAACGGATTATGATTTAAGGAGAGGATACAATTGGCTAAGAACGAACTGAGCTTCCCGGGTAGTGACAATAAGCCCGAGAAAAAGAGTGAGACAGGTCTTGCTGCAAAGACCGGATCATCATTATCACCTGATGTTAAGAAGGCAGAAAACAAGCTTTCTGCTTCCGTTAAGGAGGAGTCTAATAAGGTAAGTACTGAGGTTAAGTCAGGAAAGAACGAGCTTTCCGATTCGACCAGACCGTTTAATGCCGGTACTGTCGCTAAGAAGACTTCAGGTGTTGACGACGATTATCTTACAAAGAAGCGCAATAAGAAGAAAAAGAGGAATAAGATCCTTCTTTGGATCGGTGCAGGTCTTTTGGGACTTATCATCGGTGTAGTCGGATTCCTCTTCTGGTATAAGCATTACCTCTTCAGTAAGGTTACGTTCATTCCTCAGCAGGAAGTTACCATCGTTAATGACGAAGGTGAGACGGTCGACGTCAAGAAACTTCGTGAACAGTTTAAGCCTGAGATACCTGTTATCGAATCGGAAGATATCAAGAACTTCCTGTTAATAGGTATCGACAGCCGTTCCAAGAGCTATTCCAAGGACGGTAAGGGCGGACTTGCAGACGTTATCATGATCATGTCTGTCAATAATGACAAGGGTACGATCAAGCTCGTATCCATCGCACGTGACAGTTATGCTTATGTTCCGGGTTATAAGAATCCTTGCAAGATCAATGAGGCTATGTCCAAGGGCGGTCCTGAACTCTTGCAGCTTACTGTAGAAAATACGCTCCGTATCCCGATCGACGGTTATGCATATGTTAACTTCTACCACATGGTCGGCGTAGTCGATGCAGTTGGTGGTGTATATGTTAACCTTACGGGCGGAGAGCAGAAGTATCTCAATGAGCATCTTAAGGAAGTAAATAAGATCTCGGGTTATGCTGAAGAATATCAGCAGGTTACATCAACAGGTGATGTATGGCTCAACGGTCGTCAGGCAGTTGCTTACGCACGTATCCGTTATCTTGATAACGACTACAAGCGTTCCGAGCGTCAGGTTGAGGTATTGAGAAGTATCTTGAGCCAGTTTATGAAGATGGGTGTTGCAGGTAAGGCTGGTTGTATCGATGATATCCTCTCACTTGTTGCAACAAACATCCCTGAAGACGATATCACCAAGTACGCATTTGATTTCTTGCCTTCTGTAAAGAATCTCAATATGCAGTATTTCCAGTTGCCTCTTGAAGGATTCTTCAACGGCGGTATGTACGGAAATGAGTGGAGTATCAGAAATAACTGGAACATGACTATTCCTTATGTTCAGGAATTCCTCTACGAAGAACGTAAGGAGTTCGATCGTGTTGATGAGATCCCTAGTGCTCCAAGCGACGAGAACTGTCCTCAGGAATTCGATGTACAGGCTCACATTTCTTAATAGTTATATAAACGATATCTTGATAGGCTGTCTCGTTGAGGCAGCCTTTATTTGTTACTTTCTGATTACTTGCTCGGATTGTTTTCGAAAATGGAAACGCTCTCCTTTATAATATCGTCTATGAGATGTTGAACAATTATGCGAATAAAGGAGAATACTGGATATGCGCAAAAACGGATCCGGCGCTTCTAAGCCGAAACCAAAAAAGAAGAACAGACTTATCAGGGTCGTTGCTGTATTCCTCGGATTGATAATAGGTATCTTCGGATTCCTTCTATGGTATAAGCACCATCTCTTCAGTAAGATCGCTATGCCGACTAGTGATGTGACAGTCCTGGACGAGAACGGTAATAAGATCGATTTCGGTAAGCTTAATACAGATATCAGAAACGACCTTCCGAAGTTTGACGAGGGAGTAAAGAATTTCCTTCTTATCGGTGTCGACAGCAGAACCAAGGAACTTCCTAAGGACGGAAAGGCTCTTTCTGATGTTATCATGGTCATGTCTATTGACAGTAAAAAGGGTACCATGAAGCTCATGTCCATTGCCCGTGACTCATATGCTTATGTTCCGGGATTTGAGTCTAAACCTCGTAAGATCAATGCGGCAATGTCACTTGGCGGTCCTGATACGCTTATGGCAACTGTAATGGATACCTTGCAGATCGATATTGACGGTTATGCTTATATCAATTTCTATAATATGATCGATGTTATCGATGCTGTCGGCGGTGTAACGGTAAATGTAACAAGTGATGAGCTTACACATCAGGCAGGTCTTAATGATAATCTCGCATCGATAAATAAAGGTGAAGGACTTCCGGCAGATAAAGACAGGGTCACGCAAACGGGAGATGTCGTACTTAACGGAAGGCAGGCCGTGGCTTATGCCCGTATAAGACATGTTGATAATGATTATTATCGTT
>CADCPU010000468.1 GCA_902803365.1 Oscillospiraceae bacterium | reverse complement strand
TCTCTGTCTTGCCTTACACTGCTTACAGTCGATAAGAGGATCCGAGAAGCCACCGACGTGACCTGATGCCACCCATGTTCTCGGGTTCATGATGATAGCTGCGTCGAGACCTACGTTATATGGGCTCTCGTGAACGAACTTCTTCCACCATGCTGCCTTAACGTTGTTCTTGAGCTGAACGCCCAACGGGCCGTAATCCCATGAGTTTGCAAGACCGCCGTAGATATCCGAACCCGGATATACAAAACCTCTTGTCTTAGCAAGAGCAACGATCTTTTCCATTGATTTCTTTTCCTGCATTATATGCACCTCATAATAAATTTATTTCAATCTTTAAACGCACAAAGAGGATCTTTATTCAAGATCCTCATCAAGGTCCTCTTCACCGTTTGTTACATCAGGAAGATCATCGAAGCTCTCTACGACTTCGATCATGTCGAGACCGTCATCATCGGAAGATGTCTCTTCTTCTGCAGGTGCTGCTGCATTAGCGATCTCCTCGTACTGCATAGCTCTCTCCTGCTCCTTAGCTCTCTCTGCTTCTTCCTTAGCAAGCTGTGCTGCTCTCTCAGCATCACGTGCAGCCTTTGTCTTTGGTACAACGATGCTCTTGGACTTGTCGCCCTTAACACGAACTACCTTATCCTGAGCGATCTCTCTGCATGCAAGGGATACCATGTTGGCTGCCTTGTCCGGGATCATCGGCTGTGCGCCTTCAACAAGCTGGCGAGCTCTCTTACTTACCAAAACAACGAGTTCGTATGCGCACTCTGCCTTAGGAAGCATCTTCTCAATTGATGGATCAACTAACATCTTTCTTACCTCTTTCTTTATGATCAAATAATTTGTTAACTTAAATAAACCCACGCGGCGGATCAGAGATCTTTCTCAATACCTTCGTGCCTTGAATATCTGCACTTTTCCGCTTTCATTATCGATACGATGTCATCGACTGCCTTAGCAAGGTCATCGTTGACTACGACGTAATCGAACTTGTTTGCCGACAGGACTTCTTCCTTCGACTTATTAAGTCTCTTGGCTACCAGGTCGTCTGTTTCCGTTCCTCTGCCCTTGAGTCTCTCTTCGAGCTGCTTAAATGAAGGCGGCAGTATGAAGATCGTAACTGCCTGAGGGAACTTCTTCTTGAGCGCCAGGCTTCCCGCGATCGTGATATCGAGGAGAACGTCGTGTCCTTCGTTGCTCTTCTCGATCAGCGGAGTTGCCGGAGTTCCGTAGTAGTTACCGACGTACTCATCGTATTCCAGGATCTCGCCTTCGGCCACGAGCTTTTCAAACTCTTCCCTGGTCCTGAAGTAGTACTCGACTCCGTCCTTCTCTTCGCCTCTCGGTGCTCTGGTGGTTACCGATATCGAATGCTTGCAGTCAGGAAAGAGCTTTCTGACCTCTTCGATTATCGTTCCCTTGCCTACGCCCGAAGGTCCCGAGACGGAGATCATAAGACCTTTATCCATTCTCTTCACCTCTGCCCGACAAATGTTCTTCGATCACCGATACCTCGAGCGAGCTCAGGATCACGTGATCCGAATCCATTACCAATACGGAGCGGCATTTCTTGCCTGCACAGGCATCGACCAATACGCTCCTGTCTCTTGCGTCCTGTACGACTCTTCTTATGGGAGCTGAGTCATAACCGGCAACACAAAGAATCCTGGATGCGGCAGCGATGTTGCCGAATCCGATATCCACAAATCTGTTATCCGCCATACAAACTTCCTCGTACGATTAAACCAAATTCTGTATCTGTTCTCTTATCTTCTCTATCTCATTCTTCATCAGGAGCACCCTGTTGGTGATCTCGATGTCATTAGCCTTGGAACCAATAGTATTAACTTCTCTGTTGATCTCCTGAACAAGGAAATCCATCTTCTTTCCGACTGCGCCCTGGGATGCGAGGATCGTCCTTGCCTGCTTAAAGTGGCTGATGAGTCGGTTGAGTTCTTCATCGATAGCAGCCTTGTCCGCGAAAACGGCAACTTCAGCTGCAAGTCTTGCATCATCATAGAAAGCTCTCTTGTCCGATTCAAGGATCTCGTCGATCCTCTCGGAAAGTCTCACTCTGTAATCGTCGACTACACCCGGAGCTCTCGTCTCTATCTCAGTTCTTACTCCCTCAAGGAAAGACACCTTGGCAAGGAGGTCTTCACAGAGTGCGTCACCTTCGGTCTTCCTCATTGTGAGCATTCCGTCGATCGCGATGTTAACGACTTCGGTAAGTTCCTTAAGGAGGACTTCCTCGTCTACATCTGCCTGTCTTACCGTAAGGACATCCTGATATGCGGAAAGTCTCGTTGCAGTAAGATCGTCCTGTCTGCCTGTTGCTTCCGCGAGTTCCCTGACTGCCTCGGAATAAGCCTTGGCAAGTCCCTTATTGACTACGACCTCAGCCGCAGCGCTCTCCTGGTCTTCGAAGAATATATAAGCATCGACCTTGCCTCGTACGAGCCTGTCCGTAATAAGTTTACGTATGGAACTCTCCGCAAAGTTGAAAAGTCTCGGAAGACGTATGTTGATGTCGCAATAGCGACTGTTAACGGATTTAAGTTCCACTGTGTAGCGGCGTGTGGAGAAGATCTTCTCTCCACGGCCGAAGCCGGTCATACTGTATGCCATAAAAAACCTCAAAAAACAAGATAGAAAGAGTCCACTCGCGAACATATCATTCGCCCGAGCAGACCCGACTTAATTATTATAATATACATACCAAATTTATGCAACAAATGACATTTTTTCGAACTCTCGAAAAGCCTGTGCCCCTAAGGACGAAAGTTTTCAACTTTTTTCAATTGTCCGTTACATCGTACACATCAGAGGAGCTTCTGAGGGACGAATCTAACGTAGTCCGCAGCCACGCATCTGAACACCGTTTTATAGTCCGCATCGTCCTTGATGAGCTTATGTCCCAGAGCATGCAGATGACCGTATACGCACAGGTCGATCCCGCCCTCTACAAGAGCAGTCGTAAAGTCAGTCCTTGGCATTGCCTTGGTAAGCGGCGGATAGTGCATCATCATGATCCTTTTGAGCTTATGCTCGGGATCCTGCTCGTTCATCGCCTTGAGGCAGAGCTGAAGCCTTGCAAGCTCCCTGTTATATATCTTCTCGTCTTCTTCACCGAAGCCCGCATCATTCGGGAGCATCCATCCTCTGGTAGCACCGATGAGACACGACTCGACTTCGATCGCCTTGTTCTGAAGGAATGATATCGAAGAAAACCCCTTCTCTTCTATATACTTTTCCATCTTGCGGACAGTCGTCCACCAGTAATCGTGATTACCTCTGGAGAAGATCTTCTTGCCCGGCAGGGATTCGATAAACGCGAAGTCCTTGTCGACCTCGCTTAAGTAAGTAGCCCAGGAGATATCGCCCGGTACGAGGACCGTATCTTCGTCAGTTACGGCAGCCCTCCAGTTCTCTTCGATGCGCTCCATATACCTGTCCCACATAGGACCGAAGATATCCATCGGCTTATCTATGTCTTTTGCAAGGTGCAGATCCGCGAGTGCATACAGGGCCATCAATTCTCTCCTTTAAAATGTTCGAGCAGTCTGTCGGCATTATCCTCAGATATGGAAGGACACTTCAGGAGTTCTTCCCTGCTCGCTTCGGCTATGGCTTTGATTGTACCAAAATGCGCGAGTAATTTCTTCCTTTTGGCAGGACCGATTCCCGGAACTTCTTCAAGACGATACTTAAGATTGCGCTTGGTCGACAGTTTGCGCTGATAAGTGATCGCGAATCTGTGCACTTCATTCTGAACGGCAGTCAGGAACCTCAGGAGCACGAGCTCATCGTCATTTAAGTTATCCTTATCAAGGAATATCTCGCGTCCGTCAGGGAATACGAGACCTGCAGTCTTATGCTTTCTGTTCTTGAACATACCTGCGAGGAGTACCCTATCGCGAAGTCCGAGTTCATCCAGTACATC
>CADCPU010000467.1 GCA_902803365.1 Oscillospiraceae bacterium | reverse complement strand
GTATTCAGGAAGGCTGCGATCTTCTTTGGCGATATGCTCAGGAAGACAGGTGCAGACCTGACCTTGAGCGTCAATGCTTCCGTTAGACACCTGATGAAGAGTGATTTTATAGATGAGATCAGGGATCTTCTGGATGTAAGCGGCATTCCTGCAGGCAAGCTCGAGATCGAGATCACCGAGTCCATCATGATCGATTCGGTCGACAAGGCACTCCATTGTATTGATGAGTTGAAGAATATGGGTATCCAGATCGCTATTGATGACTTTGGTACCGGTTATTCGTCGCTCAGCTATCTGAACAGGTTCCCGGCAAATCTCCTGAAGATCGACAAATCCTTTATCGATAAGATGAATACGAGTGATTCTTCGATGCAGTATGTAGCGGCCATAATCTCCATCGGACACGTCATGGGATTTGATGTTATCTCTGAAGGTGTTGAGGAAAATGAGCAGCTCGAGACACTTAGGAGCATCGGTTGTGACTATATCCAGGGCTTTATCTGGGGCCGTCCGATGTCTGCGGAAGATACGGAGAAGCTTGTCACGGAAGTAATGGCAAAGCACTGATAATACTGTGTTTGTAACATTGTTAAATCCCGTTTTTGAATGATCCCCTTGACCTTTACCTTACGGGAAGGTTTATACTGTAGGCATCAAGGAGGTCGGTATGCTTTCGATCGGAGAATTTTCGAACATCTGCAAGGTGTCTACAAAGACACTTCGTTATTACGACGAGATCGGACTGTTGAAGCCGAGTGAGATCGATCCTGAGAACGGATATCGTTACTATGCGATCGAGCAGCTTGAGCAGATGCTGTTCATCAACCGTTTGAAGTCATATTCTTTCTCGCTGGATGAGATCAGGGCATTCATGGAGTCCGGGGAGAAGGATGACAGTCTTCACGAAGCTTTTTCGCGCAAGAAGAGCGAACTTGAGCAGCAGATGCGCGAATATGACAGGCTCCTGGCTCAACTTGATAATGACATCTCCGCCATCGAAAACGGCAAGTCCGTCATGGCCTATATGGACGATATCGACGTTAAACTCGCTGATGTCCCTAAGATGAACCTCCTTTATATCAGGAAGAATGTTCCGCTTCAGGATATGCCGGCGGAATACTCCAAGTGCTATGAGAAGCTCTTTAAGAGGATAGCGGTCGACAGGCTCACCATGACAGGCGCGCCCATGGTGCTGTTTCACAGCTCCGAATTCACGCCTGCCGGACTTGATATCGAGTTTGCGATACCGATCAGTGAGTATGTAACAGGCACCAGGGATTTTGAGCCGGGGCTGTGTCTAAAGACAGTCGTTCGCGGTGAATATACCGAGCTTTCGTCGGTCTATACCAAGCAGACGGAATGGGCGGAGCGCGAGGGCTACAAGAATACCAATGCTCTCTTTGAAGTCTATGTGACCGATCCGTCGCAGGTGAAAAGCCCGGCAGACAACATAACGGAAGTCTATTACCCCGTAAAGAAGATACGATAACAATTCAATACAACTCATAAGGAGGAACCTATGGATCAGGATAAGATCAGGCTGATGGAAAGTGCAGTCAGGGAAGACTATGACAACATGACAGGACTTGTCATATATAAGGACGGCTCTATGGTGTACGAGAAATACTTCGAGGGTTACAGCGAAGCGAACCGCATACATATCTTCTCTGCGACCAAGAGTATAATCTCGCTCTTGTTCGGTATCGCGATAGACAAGGGACTTATCAGGAACGTCGATCAGAAAGTCTTGGAGTTCTATCCGGAATATACCGTCAAGAGAGGTGAGAAACTGCTGCCCGAGATCACCATCAGGGACATGCTCACGATGACAGTGCCGTATAAGTACAAGTTCAATCCTTATGTTAAGTACTTTACGAGTCCAGATTGGGTCAAGTTCTCTCTTGATAAGCTTGGCGGCAGAGGGAAGATCGGTGAATTCAGGTATGCGCCCATCATTGGACCGGATGTCCTGTCAGGAATACTCGTAAAAGCGACGGGTAAGTCAGTTCTGGAGTTTGCACGTGAGAATCTCTTTTCGCCTTTGGGGATAAATGTAGAAGGTGATATCACATTTAAGGATAAGGAAGAGCAGATGGAATTTTATAAGGCTGATGATATCAGCGGATGGGTCGCAGGTCCTACCGGCGTTCACACAGCAGGATGGGGACTTACGCTGTCACCGGTCGATATGGCCAAGATCGGTCAGATGTGCCTTAACGATGGTGTGTGGGAAGGTAAGCGCCTCGTATCCGAAAACTGGATGAAGGAGAGCACCACTGAGCACAGCAGATGGAACAGGATCGATATCGGCTACGGGTATCTGTGGTGGCTTGCCCAAGACGAAGACGGTTTTGCTGCGATGGGTGACGGCGGCAACATAATCTATGTCAGCAGGGATAGAAACATGGTAGTTGCAAGTACTGCGACATTTAAGCCGCGTGCAAAGGACAGGATAGATTTCATAAAGAAGTATGTAGAGCCGATCTTCGATTGAGCATTTACGCAACATAATGATAAAATGATCCTATGATCAGATTAGAAAACATCACACCCGATAATCTTGAAGAGGTATTGGCGCTTCGAGTGAACGATGATCAGCGGAGGTATGTATCCACTGTATCGGATTCGCTCGCTCAAGCTTATGCCTATAAAGGCAATGCGTTCCCATTCGTTGTTTATGATGATGACAAGGCAGTCGGATTTATCATGATGGGCTACTACGAAGCAAAGCAGTATTACACTTTGTGGAAGCTTCTTATCGACAAGGATCATCAACACAAAGGTTACGGAAGAGACGCGCTTAAGCTCGGAATAGATTTCCTTAAGAAGTCATTCGATGTCAAAGAGATCTTTACGGGCGTAACTCCGGGTAATAGTGTTGCAAAGCATCTCTATCTGTCTGTCGGCTTTAAAGAGACGGGGCTTCTAGAGAACAATATGGAAGAGTTGAGGCTTGAACTATGAGTGAGAAAGATTTTGTCTTGCAGGGGAATATGCCCGGCGCGATCCGCTCCGATGAAGATATGCTCCTGATCGATAAGGACGCGGCGGAGGAAGCATTTAAACTCCATAAAAAGCAATTGGTTGCTTTTTTGAAAGAGCGTGGTTTTGCAAAGTATAAAACCAACTCTTTCTTAAGGAAGAATCAACTCGATGTCTTGGAATATATTGATCTTCAGAAGGAACATTATGGTTCAAAGACTTTCACGGTTAATTATGCTCTGACTACGCTTATCGTAGAGCATAGTATTTTCTCATTTGATATTTCCGGCAGATTGGGCATGTTGATATGCGGCAGGGATGTATGGTGGGATTATTCAGATGAAGCCAAAGCTGACATCTCATTTACTAATGTCATGCAGGCTATAGATGCATTACTCATCCCGTGGTTTGAAGAGCATGCTTCGACTGATGTTTTAAAGCAGGAATTACTGTCCATTGCCAAGAGACGCGAAGCATATGGAGGACGATTGAACGCTACGCAGCAAGCTTGGCTTGAATCGCTGGATGACAACGTAGACAGAAGCGATATTATCGAAGTAAACAGAGTGACGTTAAAGTTGCCTGCGAAGCTGTTTTGACGGAGGGATCAATGAAGATACGAGCATATGATGCTGATAAAGATTTTGGAGCGATCTCTACATGGATAACTGATGAGAGGACACATGCCATGTGGTGTGCCAATCTCACGGCATTTCCGCTTCAAAGAGAGAGCCTTGACAAACTGCTGACTGACATTTCCGAGCGCTTTGGAGACAGACCGTTTGTGGCTGTGGATGATGAAGAGAATGTGGAAGGTTTTTTCTGTTTCTCACTTAATCAGACGACTAATGAAGGCATGTTCAAGTTCGTAATGGTGGATCCGAATAAGCGCGGCAAAGGCTTGGGAAAGCAGATGATCAGTTTGGCCGTAAAGCGTGTTTTCGAGCACACAAAGGCTGACGCGGTGCAGCTGAATGTCTTTACTGAAAATCCTAGAGCCAGAAGGTGCTACGAAGGCGCAGGATTTAAGGAACGCAAGACGGATCCCGGTGCTTTCATATATGGGGATGAAGCCTGGGGACGCTGTAATATGGTGATCACGAGATAGTTTACGGAGTCGGTTCGGCATAGCTGTAGTGGAGTGTTATTTTTCTGTGAATTCTTCACTTTGTATAATGCAACAAAAAAATCAAAGAGTATCATAGATTTGTGATAAATGGACGTTTCCATAGTCTCATTACATTATTAACCAAAATGGAGGCAGAGGTTTATGAAAAGAAATCTATCGAAACTGATTGGAGTTGTTGCCATAGCGGGAATAATGGCTTCGATTATTGCAGGCAATTGCAGTACTTCGATTGTCAATGCAGCTACCGGCCCGCGGATCATGAAGAACAGTGCCGTTGCAAATGACGGCAGAACGGTTCTGTATACTGTTGAAGATCTTGATATCGTTCGTAATAATCTGTCAGGTGATTATGTGCTTGGTAATGATATTGATCTGAACGGAGTTGAGTGGACACCGATCGGAACGAATGATAACCCTTTTACAGGTACATTTGACGGAAACGGATACGAGATCAAAAATATTAAGTATGTATATGATAAGCATCTTCGCAGGGTCGGACAGGATCCGCTCAGTGTCGGATTGTTCTCTGTGCTCAAGGGAGCTACGGTCAAAGATCTCGGTGTAACAGGCGTTGATATTGAAGGATATCTTTACGCTTTGGACCAGGGTGATTATAAATTCTGTATGGTCGGAGGTTTGGCAGGTGAAGCTTGGGATTCCACGATCGAGCGTTGTTTTGTTACGGGAAATTTGCGGTCGTGCGCATCCGGTAATGCTTATGCCAGAGCTTCTGCATTCGGTGTTCTTGAAAATTCTAAGGTAACTGACTGTTATGCGAATATCAAAGCATATGGATATGCAGAATGTGCAAATACGATGGTTGCCGGAATCGCAGCTTGGAATCGTAATTCTGTAGTTAAGAATTGCTATTCTAAGGGTGAGTACAAAATAAGTAATGATAACGGATATATGTATTTTGGCGGTATCGTTGCATCGGGAGATGGAGAAGTAACGAACTGTGTGGCTCTGTATGATAAATTCAATGTTGAAGGCGAAAATGAGTATTTTTTTACAGATGCGATATCTCCATACTCAAAGCTGACAAACAACTATTTGCTTGAATCATTGATGTTTACCAGAGTTAACTATTCATTGACTCCGGGTAATAAATCAGCTACCAGGATCTTAAACGAGGAAGTCTATACTCCTGATGTATATAACAAATTCGGATGGGATTTTGAGAAGGTATGGGAAGTATCAGAGGAGAAGGGCTTTACGCTCAGAAAGCCAAATGCTCCGATCGTTACTATGGCAGTTACACCTACTCCAACCGCAGCGCCGACTACTGCACCTGAATCCGATGATAAGATCTCGGCTTTTGTAGGAAGGATCTACGAGTATGTTCTTGCTCGTGAGCCGGAGGAAGCCGGTCAGAAGTATTGGTCTGAACAGCTCTATAACTTCAACAACACAGGTGCTGAAGTTGCTCAGATGTTCATCTTCAGTGATGAGTTTGTAAGCCGCAATACATCAAATACAGAGTTTATATCGATCCTTTATAAGACATTCTTCGGTCGTGAAGCTGATGATTCAGGTTTGAACTATTGGCTCGCTCAACTCTCTTCGGGAACTATGGATCGTACGACAGTTGCAAACGGATTCATCTACTCACAGGAGTGGGCAGACACATGTGCTTCTTACGGTATCCGTTCGGGTGGAGAACTTAAGCCGTCAAAGAATATCGAACCTACAGATCTTACATACGCATTTGTTGAGCGTATGTACACAACAGCAATGGGACGTGACTATGATGAAGACGGTAAGCAGTATTGGGCTGCTGAACTTGCAAACTTCAACATTACAGGTGAACAGGTCGGAGCTTCTTTCTTCCTCAGTGCTGAAATGATCAACTATAAACTCTCGGATCAGGAGTATCTGAACAGGCTCTATGCTACATTTATGAACCGTGAAGCAGATGCAGAAGGTTCTGCATACTGGCTTGGACTTATGGCATCCGGAGCTACTCGCGAGAGTGTTGTATACGGTTTTACCAGAAGCCCCGAGTTTACTCAGAAATGCGTTGAGGCAAGGATCCTTCCTTTTGCCTGATCGATCAAAAGAATTACGAGAGGGGGCTGTTTCAGAAATGGAACAGCCCTTTGCTTTTGCCCCGATTATCAGATTTAGTGTATAATGCTTGAACTAAAAAGCAGAGGAGAGGGAATATGATCAACATAGATAATTACATTGAG
>CADCPU010000466.1 GCA_902803365.1 Oscillospiraceae bacterium | reverse complement strand
CTCCGTGTCGTACGATTACTCGTCTACACGAACAACAAGGTAACGCATTACATTCTCTGTGATCTTAAGCTTACGCTCGATCTCTCTAGGGAATGTGGTCTCAGCTGAGAATTTGAAGTCAAGGTAGTAACCTTCCTTCTGGTCGTTGATCTCGTAAGCAAGCTTCTTGAGACCCATAACGTCCAATGTCTCGATCGTAGCGCCCTCTTCTACCTTAGCCTTAACGGAATCAGAAAGAGCATTCAAAGCTTCTTCACCGATGGAAGGGTTGAGAACAACGATCATCTCATACTTGTTAGCCATTATTTCACCTCCTCTTGGTCTTAGCGGCCCGGCAACTCCTGCCGAGCAAGGATAGCTGTCCCATTGACAGCGAATGATAGATTAACACAGCAAATGCAAATATGTCAAGCAAAAAATCAGCCTTGCGGTTCATGCAGAACATACATTCAATTCTTACAGATGTATTTTAATACACGGCGCTCGAAAAATAAACCGAGCGAAACCCCAAATCAGTGCCAATTTTGCTTTCATATGAAAATGGAGATCAGATCCTGATGACTCCGAGATCCTTGAGCACATATGGGAATATAGCCTTGATCCAAGCCTCGAGTGCTTTGACCGTATGCTCATATGTCAGATCGTTCTCGCCTGACGGATCAGGGATCGACAATGATGCGACCCTTCCCTTCTCATCCTTGAATACCAATCCCTTGGATGCAAGGTACGCGGAAAGAGAGAATACTCTGCCCGAAAGTTCCGGGAAAGATTCGATGACCTTGGTCGTCTCGTCATCTCGCATCGTTATTATCAGGTCATTAGCATCATATGTATATACGGACGCCCTGCGTGTTACAAGATGAGCGATATTTACTCCGATCTTCTGCAGAGCCGCTACCATCTTTGGATCAGGCTTTTCGCCGTCACCTGCGAGGAATCCCGCGGACTCGCAGTAGACCTCTGCTTCACACCTGCGGTCGTCTTCGAGCGCGAACGGCATCTTTGCCTTCAAGAGCGCATCAAATATTCCCTCTGCAGCGATGCTCAATGTCTTGTTGTTGCCGCTTAAGAACAATACGGATACCGTACATGCATTGTCAAAATCCTTGACTGAAGCTTCGTGTCTGTCGGAAGGCGTAATGAGATCGAGCGACTGACCCGACTTGCCTGCTGCCTTCATAAGGCGGTTCATATAAGCAACGGACAGGCCTGCTCCGCCAAATCCCGGAGCGAGGATGACTGATACATCCTGCATATCGAGAGTACGAAGTCCGTCAAAGAGTCCGTGAGAAGCAGAGAATACATCAGCCGTACTGCCGTATACATAGAACGTTGTATGCGATATCAATATCTCATCCTTGAGCATCTCGAAAAGCATCTTGACCTCACGTCCGCAGTAGACACCGAGCCTTGCGTACGGATCATCCTTGATGACCTGCTGAGCCTTCATGATGAACGGTCCTGCCATCGCGAAGAGCTCACGCTTTTTCTGCTCGTCGATCTCGCCGTCTTCTTCGATCTTCTCTTCAGGCTTGATGCCGTCATCACCGATAAGCTTCGTATCCGAAGGAAGATCGATTATCTCGACTGCCGCCTTTGGCGCATAATGTCTGTATTTCATTCCCGGAGCCTTAGGAGTCTCACCGTCCTTGAGTTTGGAATCGGTATTGATGTCCATACCGATGACCTTGCCGATCATCTCTTCCGTTACGGCACCCGGACGGAGGATAACAGGTTTCTCTCCGGTTGCGTCGACTACCGTTGATTCGAGACCGTACTCACTGTCGCCGCCGTCTATAACGGCATAGACATAACCGTTCATATCGTCATATACGTGAGAAGCCTTCGTAGGAGACGGGCTTCCTGAGAGGTTAGCAGAAGGAGCTGCTACAGGACACTTGCAAAGAGCAAGGAACTCGTTGGCGATCTTATGGATCGGCATCCTTATACCAACCGTATCAAGGCCGGCTGTTACGTTAGTCGGGATCTTATCCGACTTCTTCATGATGACCGTGATCGGACCCGGCATAAAGGCATCTATGAGCTTCTGAGCCACAGGCGTGATCTCGCTTACGAGATCTGCGATCTGAGACTTATCGCTGATATGAACGATAAGCGGGTTATCTCCCGGCCTTCCCTTGGCCTTAAAGATCTTCTCAACAGCCTCGCTGTCGAGTGCATTGGCTCCAAGTCCGTATACGGTCTCGGTCGGAAAAGCGACCACCTCGCCGCCGAGCACCTTGGAAGCCGCATCAGCCATACCTTCCTTATCTCTTGAATCTATGAATTTTGTCTCGTCAAAGAGTCTTATCCTCTCCATCTTGATATTCCCCTTAATATATATACATTTAATCTTCTTCGTTTGATGCCGATCCGAGTTTGTCGGATGCAGCTGCGACAGTAAGTGCGTTTATTATCTCATCCAGATCTCCGCCGAGTATCTCTTCGAGCTTATAGAGTGTAAGTCCGATCCTGTGATCCGTGACTCTTCCCTGGTGATAATTATACGTCCTTATCCTCTCGGATCTGTCACCCGTTCCGACCTGAGATCTTCTCTCGCTGTCTTCCGCATCCTTCGCCTTGCCGGACTCAAGTTCCCAAAGACGGCTCTGAAGTACTGCCATCGCCTTATCCCTGTTCTTGTGCTGACTACGCTCGTCCTGACACTGAACGACTATACCCGACGGAAGATGAGTGATCCTTATCGCTGAGTCCGTCCTGTTGACGTGCTGACCGCCCGCACCCGATGCTCTGTAAGTATCGATCTTAAGATCCTCGGGATTGATCTTGACCTCAGTCGGGTCTGCCTCGGGAAGCACTGCGACCGTTGCAGTTGAAGTATGTACTCTGCCGCCCGATTCAGTTACCGGAACTCGCTGGACTCTGTGAACGCCGCTCTCAAATTTAAACTTGCTGTAAGCGCCCTTGCCGCTTATCTCGACCACGACTTCCTTGAAGCCTCCGAGCTCCGTCTCGTTGCAGTCGATCATCTCAACGCTGAAACCTTGCCTGATGCAAAAGCCCTTGTACATCTTAAGGAGCGTGTCCGCAAAAAGCGCGGCTTCTTCGCCTCCCGCGCCCGCACGGATCTCCATGATGACATTCCTCTCATCTCTCGGATCTTTCTCCGCCAGGATAAGAAGGAGTTCTTCTTCAACGACCGGAAACTCAGCCTTGGCTTCTTCAAGTTCCATAAGAGCAAGCTCGTGAAT
>CADCPU010000465.1 GCA_902803365.1 Oscillospiraceae bacterium | reverse complement strand
GCTGAGCATAACAAACGGATTGGCACGGTTGGATGAGTTGCCCGTAAAAGATGAACTCGTAAGACGCGTGGTCATTACATCGTGATCCGTGCGCTTCATCTCACGTCCCCAAGAACCCGTGAACGTGCTGAAAATATAATCATCAGGATCAAAGTCGACCTGCGCGCTCATGAGCTTTAAGATTCGGACCTCGCCTTCACTCTCGTTTATGAGGCGGGCCGAACGCGTGATCACGTCACAGTTTTCGAAAACACAATATATCAGTTCAAGCTTAATAGAATTCTCTTTATCAACGAGCGTGACAGTCAAGACCTCGGCGTCCTCACCGTAAGCCGTAGGAAGCCCCTCTGATCCGCCGTCGCGACCTTTGCTGATCGCATGGCTCTCATACACAAAATCGGATGTGCGGCTGCCGTCGGGATTAACGAGCATAACAGATGCTTCGCGCTCGTCGCCCTTGCCGTGTGTGGCAACCTCAAGACGCATATCCTGCATCGAGATGCGCCAGTCTTCGCCCGAGTACGATACGGTACAGTTCGGAGCAAATTCGTGTTGCTCGGTCAGGCCGTCGCTGTCGTCGAGATGGATCTTTTTGCCGTAGTATAAATGCTCGATATGACCCGTTTTCGCTACCTGCATCGCATAGGTCGTACCTGCGGTATCGAGGATGAACAGCGGGGTCTTGTCGCCTTTGACTGTGATCATGATATCAGCTCCTTGATTTAAGTTCGGATGAGATCTCTGCGAGCTTCTTATCCGTTAAGATGTAGCGCGACTTGAAGATCAGGAGTGCGATGACGAGCACAGCGATCGGTGCCAGCGTCATGACCATCCTGAGGCCCATTACGGCGCTCGTGTCGATAGTCTCAACTACATTGTTTCTTATATCGGAAACTTTTTCAAGAAGGACTGCGAGGCTCATGTCAACATCGCTCGATTCGGAGATGTTGAAGATCGTGAGGCTCAAGGATGCGACGAGTGCCGCGATGCCCGATGCGAGCTTAACTACAAAGGTCTGCATCGAGAAGATGACCGACTCGTCTCTTCTGCCGTTCTTGAGTTCGCCGTAGTCAACAGTGTTCGCGAGGAAGATCGTGACGATGACGTTCAGGATACCGACTGCAGCCATGATGAAGAAGCCCGGTACGAAGTACGGGAATACGCTCCTTGCTCCGAAGATCGAGAGCGCGAGGAGGATCAGGTATCCGCCGATAGCGGAGAATACGCTGATGTAGAAGATCTTGAGCGTGTTGAATGCTTTTCGAAGGATCGGGAAAAAGATCATCATAGCGAGGATCTGCATGCCGCCTGCGAAAGTATTGAACAGCGTGTAATTGCCCTGCCAGTTCGAGCCCGCGAGATCGTATTTGAAGAAGTAGATCAAGAGGTTCGAAGTGATATATGTAGCAGTGTTAATGAGCACGATCGTGATAACGATCGTCATTGCCTGATCATTTTGGAGAAGTGCCCTGAACATCTCCTTGACGGATGCAGTCTGCATGTCAACGGATGACTTCTCCTTGATGCAGATGCATGTGATGACAGTAAAGAGCACGAATAAAGCTGCGACGATCATTGAGAAATACTTAAAGCCCAAGCGCTCGACTTCGAGAGTCGAATTCATCTCGAGATCTGCGGTGATCGAATCGTTGAGCTTGATAAGATCGAAGGACGGCTGATCGACATAGAATACTACGCCTGCTTCCTCTGCATCAGCAGAATCAGCGACGAACTCGACCTTGGTGGTCTCGGACTTTATGCCGTTAATGACAAACTCGTAATTGGTATTGTCGTTATTAAATACATACTTATCTTCAAATGCTCTGTCAGAGCCCGTGATCTTGACCGTTACAAACGTGTTTTCCTGAGCATATTCGAGCACGTCGGAAGTCGGATTGCCGTCGCTGTCGAGCGCGATTACATAAGCATCGATCTTCGTGTCAGCAGATGAGAATTCCGAGGTCCGGGTAGTCGATTTTGATGCCAGCGCGGAACCGATCCCTGCAACAGTCATGACAGTGATGATCGTGATAAGAGCTGAGCCTACGCCTGCGCATGAACGAGCCAAAGCAGACAGATTCTCTCTTTCCTTGCCACCCTTCGTAAAAGCAGGGATCATTGACCAGTAAGGGATATCCATCATGGTGTAAGTAACGCCCCAGAGGATATATGTGACAGCTGCATATGCGACGAGGCCCTTGCCGTCAAGTGACGGAGGTGCCGAAAACATCAAGATAAGGATAACGGCATTCGTGATCGTACCGATCAAGAGCCAAGGGCGGAACTTACCCCACTTCGTCTTCGTTTTCGCGACCACAACGCCCATGATCGGATCATTGAACGCGTCAAAGACACGCGCCACCAAGAGGATGATTCCCATGGCGATCGCGCTCGTCTT
>CADCPU010000464.1 GCA_902803365.1 Oscillospiraceae bacterium | reverse complement strand
GGAAGACCGGGTACTGTCGGAACACGCGGCGGTAACTTCGTTGTTCAGAATGCAGACGTTCTCTTCGTTATCGGCTGCCGTCTCAACATCCGTATGATCAGCTATAACTACAAGGAGTGGGCAAAGGACGCTTACAAGATCGTCGTTGATATCGATGAGGCTGAGCTCAGAAAGCCTACAGTAAATGTAGACATGAAGGTAAATGCAGACCTCGTGGATGTACTTAATTCCATCAACGCTTCTTCATACGAGGCTAATCCGATCCACGAAGCATGGCTTAAGTGGAGCAAGGATATCGATGCAAAGTATCCTGCATGTCTCCCATCATATGACGAGATCAAGAACCCTGTTAATCCTTATGTCTTCATCGATAAGTTCAGTAAGACACTTGAAGAAGGCGACAAGGTAATCTGCGGTAACGGTTCCGCGTGCGTTGTTACTTTCCAGGGCTTCCACGTAAAGAAGGATCAGAGACTCTTCACAAACTCCGGTTGTGCAGCAATGGGTTACGGTTTCCCGGCAGCAGTCGGTGCTTGTGTTGCTGAAGAAGGCAAGAGAGTCATCTGCGTTGACGGTGACGGTTCCTTCCAGATGAACCTTCAGGAACTTCAGACAGTTGTATATAACAAGATGAACCTTAAGATCTTCATCTTGAACAATAACGGATATCATTCCATCAGACAGACTCAGACCAATCTCTTCCAGCCGCCGCTCGTAGGTGTCTGTGACGGTAACGGCCTGAGCTTCCCTGATCTTGAGAAGCTCGCTTATGCATACGGAATCCGCTTCGTACGTATCTCGGATTCTTCTGAGGTGGAGGCGAAAACAGCCGAGGTATTGAGCGGCAACGATCCTGTCCTCTGCGAAGTAGTCTTGAACGACAAGCAGAACTTTGCTCCTAAGCTCTCATCGAAGGTATTGCCTGACGGTAAGATCGTATCGCCGCCGATCGACGATATGTTCCCATTCCTCGAAAGAGACGAATTCGATGCCATTAAGGCATCCGTACCTAATAAGTGAGGACTGACATGAAAAGAGCCGTTATCACAGGTTGCACGGGAATGCTCGGACTTGCACTTATCCGCAAGCTCCTTAATGAGGGCTATGAGGTAGTCGCAGTCGTTCGTCCCGACAGCGCCAGATCAGAGAATATCCCTGAGGATGACAGGATCACCAAGGTTGAACTCGCTCTCGATGAGATCGATAAGCTCCCGAGTGTCCTGGATCTTTTCGATATCAGCGAAGCAGAGATGTTTTTCCATTTTGCATGGGGCGGAACCTCAGGTGCTTCGCGTAATGATATGGATCTTCAGAACAAGAATATCGAAGCGGCACTCAAGGCCGTTGATGCAGCACATGAACTCGGATGCAAGGTCTTCCTCGGTGCAGGTTCCCAGGCTGAGTACGGAAGAGTACCGGAGGGAACAAAGCTTGCCGGCAGCACACCTTGTAACCCGGAGAACGGTTACGGCATCGCAAAATATGCTGCAGGCAAGATGACGAGGATCAAGGCGCAGAGCTTCGGAATGAAGCACATCTGGGTAAGGATCCTCAGTACCTACGGTGAATTCGACGGTGTGCATACAATGGTTATGAGCCTCATAAGAGACTTCTCCGAGGGTAAGCGCGCAGCATGCACCAAGGGCGAGCAGATGTGGGATTACCTTTACTGCGATGACGCGGCGGATGCTTTTTTCCTCGCAGCTACCAAGGGTGTTGACGGTAAAGTTTACCCGGTCGGCTCAGGTCAGGTAAGACCTCTTGCTGATTATATTAAGGATATAAGAGATGTAACTGCGCCTTCTTTGGATATCGGATTCGGAGAAGTTGATTACTACCCGGGACAGGTCATGTATCTTTGCGCTGACCTTACCGAACTTCAGAATGATACAGGCTTTGCACCCAAGACTGAGTTCAAGGTCGGAGTAGAGAAAACATACGCCTGGTATAAGGAGAGAAACAAATGAAAAAGATATCGATCTTGATCCCGTGTTACAACGAAGAACTGAACGTCGAGCCGATGGCTGACGCTCTCGTTGAGATGTTTAACAAGGATCTCCCGAACTACGATTACGAGATCGTCTTTATTGATAATGATTCGCACGACCTGACAAGACCAAAGCTTCGCCAGATCTGTGAGAAGAACAAGAAGATCAAGGCAATCTTCAATGCCAAGAACTTTGGTCAGTTCAATTCTCCTTACTACGGAATGCTCCAGACGACAGGCGATTGTACGATCTCCATGGTCTGCGACTTCCAGGATCCTATCGAGCTCATCCCTAAGTACGTTAAGGAATGGGAGAACGGTTATAAGATCGTAATCGGCATCAAGACTTCCAGTAAGGAAAGCAAGATCATGTATTTCCTCAGGAGCGTCTACTACAAGATGATCAAGAAATTCTCTGATGTTGAGCAGATCGAGCACTTCACGGGTTCCGGTCTCTACGACAAGAGCTTCGTAAATGTCCTTCGCGATCTTAAGGACCCTAAGCCTTTCCTCAGAGGAATCGTAGGTGAGCTCGGCTTTGAGCGTAAGGAGATCCCTTATGAGCAGCCGCAGAGAAGAGCAGGTAAGACAAGTAATAACTTCTACAGGCTTTATGATGCAGCTATGCTGTCGATCACATCCTACACGAAGATCGGTCTTCGTTTTGCAACGATCGGTGGTGCTATCCTCTCTGCATTCAGCCTTCTTGCCGCAATCGTTTACTTTATCTTGAAGCTCTGCATGTGGGATTCGTTCCCCGCAGGTATGGCACCTGTTGTTATCGGTGTATTCGTTATCGGTTCTGTTCAGCTGTTCTTCATCGGTCTTTTGGGTGAGTACATCCTCAACATCAACGACCGTATCATGAACAGACCTCTCGTTATCGAAGCTGAGAGGATCAACTTCGACGAACAGTCTGATAAGTAAT
>CADCPU010000463.1 GCA_902803365.1 Oscillospiraceae bacterium | reverse complement strand
TTGTTGACCTTATCGGAGAGAAGCTGGTTCTGTGTGTTGAACTTGGCGATCGAGGATCTCAGGTGTGAGATCTCGAGCTCGTATTCGCAGCGCATCCTGTTAAGTTCGTTCAAAGATGCGACTGTATGCTGGTTGATGATATTCTGCTCGTAGAACATCGGGCGGAACATCTTAGTCCTTACCTTCCATGAGATCTTGCGCATGAGAGCAACGATCTTGTTACCCGTATGAGTCCTCTCGAGCGTCGTCTGATACTTGGCATTCATTGCCTCGAGCTCGATCATGAGGTTCTTGTCGTTACCCGTTACCGCATTCTTCTCGAGAATGACCTTCTCGAAGTTCCTGGACTTGTAGAAATATGCCAGTTCATTGGCGTTGATCGTCTTTTCCTCGTTGGGATCTTCGATGTCATTAAGGATGTCTTCTAATTTATCACTGGTTCGCATTACTTAATAACTCCTTTACTACGTTATCCCAGGAGATGCCCATTGCATCTATCCTGGCCTTGCCGTTATTTCCCATGTCGATCGCACGCTTTTGATCTCCGGCCAGGGCATCCATTGCCTCGGCGATCGATTCTTCATTAGGTTCGCATACGAATCCGGTCTCCCGGTCGAGAACGAATTCGAGAGGTCCGCCGCTGTCCTTCGCCGTGATGACAGGCTTGGATGACGACATTGCCTCCAAAGTGATATATCCGTAATCCTCATCCTTAGGAATGAACACTACGCCCCTGCAGTCTGCATAGAGCTTGATCTTCTCTTCCTGAGATACAAAGTCAAAGTACTTGACCCTGTCCTGGATACCGAACTGCTCGATATTCCTGTTGAGTTCTTCCTTAACGATGGGGTTATCCGCAGCACCTACGATGTAGAGCTTGATGTCGCTCTTTGTCTTACCCAAAGACTTGATCGCGAGAAGCTGCCTCTTGGTTATGTTGATCCTGCTAGGCATGAGAAGATAGTTCTCGGATGCTCCGCAGTAGAATTTATCCATATCGGGACAAGGGTGATAGAGAGGTGTGGAATCAAGGCCGCAGAAAGTCTTCATACGCTTTGCGACATTGCCTGAGTTAGCGTAGATGCGCTTAGCCTCAGCGAGGTACTTGATGTCTGCTCTCTTGATTATGTTCATGATCCTGTAGCCTTCGTCATCGTTCTTGATGTTCGAAAACTCGGTATCGTAAAGATCATAAGCCTGACGATGCTGATGAAGGACCCACATTACCTTATTAGGGTGCGGGATCATATAAGCAGGGAACTTCATTCCGATAGCAAAGTCGATATTGCCGCCCCATGAGCAGCTGGCATCCAAAAGCCTCATTGCTACGATCTGATCCTCGATCCTCTGGATCGGGTTATCGTTAAACGGGATGTTCAATATCTCCACCTCGTGACCGGCTCTTTCGATAGCCGCACGGAGATTATTGACGTGCATCTCCGCTCCGCCTCTGACAAAAGGTATCTGTGTTGTGAGCAATGCTACCTTCATTCAATGTTCCTCCTATTCCTTACAGGTCCTTCGGCAGGTTCCATTCCTGCTCGATCCTTGCTATGCCGGAATCGCCTCTTTTCGAGTACGTCTCAAAGAAGCATGCTTCCTTAAAGTAATCGACCGGAATTCCCTCACCGCTCTCGATCGCGAGATCTACCAAGTACTTACCCGGCAGGAGATCTGCCCTGTGCATTACGATCGTGACCTCGCCGCTCTTGGTGATGTCGAACTTGTCAAATCTGTCTATCCTGGTGTTCGTGCCGTAGCAGTAAACACCGTCATTTCTGAATATACCGATGCCGAAGACACCGTCCTCGACCTTCTCTTTTACCTTATACTTGATGCGCACGCGGATCTCGGAACCGACGTGGAAGATATTCTTCTCATTGCCGTCAGCATCAAGGACCGTAACATCCTCGATCCTCGCCTTGCCGTTACCCCAACGCTTCTTCGGAGCCTCTTCAACAGGTGCTTCCTCAGCAGGTGCTTCAGAAGGCTGCTCCTGCGGCTGTTCCTGCTGCGGCTGCTCGGCATTCTCGGCCGGCTGCTCCTGAACAGGCTGCTCAGCGGGTGCCTCATCGGCTGCCTCTTCTGCCGCGCGCTCTTCGTTTCTTGCCTTCTTGTGCTTTGCAGCTTCTTTCTTGAGCTGCTCGTCACGGAGACGGCCCATGTAATCCATATACTGAGGGTGGATATCACGAGGCGTACCGTCTGCTACGATCTTGCCACCGTTGATCCAGATCGTCCTGTCACAGAAAGCCTCGATCTGACCTAAGGAGTGCGATACGATAACGATCGTCGTGCCCTTACCCTTGATCTCCTGAAGCTTCGCGAAGCACTTCGCCTGGAAGTTCGCGTCACCTACCGCAAGGATCTCATCGATGAGGAGGACATCTGCGTTAACGTTGATAGCAACAGAGAACGCGAGTCTCATATACATACCGGATGAGTATGTCCTTACAGGGTTATCTATGAATTCTTCAAGTTCCGAAAACTCGATGATATCGTCAAGACGCGCATCGATCTCCGACTTGGTAAGGCCGAAGATAGCTGCATTGGTATAGATATTCTCTCGTCCGCTCATGTCAGGATGGAATCCCGCACCAAGCTCGATAAGGCTCGATACGCGGCCCTTAACATCGATCGTACCCTTCTCAGGATAGAGGATCCTCGTCATGAGCTTCAAAAGCGTACTCTTACCGCAGCCGTTATGTCCGATAAGACCAACTGCTTCACCCTTCTTGATCGTGAGAGAAAGATCGTCTAATACGATACGGTCTTCATGGCGGTTCCTGTTACGGAACAGGATCCTCTCCTTAAAGCTCTGACCCTTATCGTAGTAAACTCTGAACTGCTTTGTAATATGTGAGATCGTGATGGAATTGATATCTTTTTCTGCCATATCAAAGTTCCTCCGCGAAGTGTTTCTTGAGTATTCCGAACAACAACAAACCTATGAATAAGAAAGCAACACCAAGAACCAATGCCTCAACAAGAGTTGAAAGTTTCGGAACTTCACCGTAAAATATTATTTTTCTGTATGCTTCAATAACTGAATACATAGGGTTTACATGTTGAACGATACTTAAAAGCTTAGTATGCTTTTTCAAGGCATCAGTCATCATATTCGGAGTGTAAACGATTGGCGTTGCATACATCCATGCCATACAAACGATACCAAGGATATGCTCCAGATCTCTGAAATATACTGTTACAGCCGAAGATACCATTGCTATACCCAAACCCAACAGATACTCAATCACCATTACAATAGGAAGACAACAAAGACCTGGAATAGAAGGTGTTTTACCGGCAAAGAAGGCTACAATAAAAACTACAATAAAGCTCAACAACATATTCACGAAACAACTTGTTACGTATGAAATCGGAAGAACTTCTCTTGGGAAGTATATTTTCTTGACCAAATCTTTCTGCGCCAACACGGAAGATGATCCTCCGGCAACAGATGATGAAAAAAAGATCCAAGGAATCAAAGCAACAAACAGATAAAGATAGTATGGACCACCATCTACTACCTTAAGCTTATATATATATCCAAAAACAAAACTATAAATAATAAGCTGTAACAATGGATTAATAAACGTCCAAAGGAATCCGAGAACAGAACCCTTATATCTGCCTCTCAAGTCCTTTCGAACAAGACCGACTATCATCTGA
>CADCPU010000462.1 GCA_902803365.1 Oscillospiraceae bacterium | reverse complement strand
CTTATGAAGTTTCTTCATCTGACAAATAATGTCAGCAGACTCTTTGGCATATGCCGTTATGTTTTCCGGTCGTTGATAATTCATATTATTCCTTCTCCTTTTAATTCCTCAATATTATACCAAATCACAGGATCGGCAAGCGCAAGATCGTTATTTTGCGATATCGGATCATTTGGATACCCTAACTAATTAAATGTAACGTATCGATATTTTCTATTAATGATAGAATACAAATTGGCATTTGCCGATAAATGAAGTATTAGGAGACTATTAGAAATGAAGAAACCAATCATCATGGCTGGTCTGATCCTTGCCACATCATTGGGTACGATGTTTGTTGCCGGTCTTTCCCCAAACGGAGGAGACGTAATGGCTGACATCGGACCGAGAACCCCTCTTATCGATATCAAGAATGATAAACTGTCGGATAAGTTCTGCATAAAGATCGACGATCAGATGTATACGGGCGAAGCTATTGAACCCGAAGTGAAAGTCTACTTTAAAAACACCGATGATATATACCTAATCTCAGGAACAGTAACATACAGCAACAATGTAAAGGTCGGAACTGCCAAAGTCCGTATCGACGTTGACGGCGATTATCTCGAAGGCACGTTCAATATCGTGAAGTGCGATATCAGCCAAGCCGATCTCGATATCGAAAAGATAAAGGATTATACATACACGGGAAACGATATCAAACCCGATCCCGTGATCAAGTTGCCATCAGGAAAGAAACTCGTAAAAGGAACGGATTACACACTGACTTATGATGGTACCAGGGATGCCGGTACAAAATCGATCTATATAAAAGGAAAAGGAAACTTCAAAGGCGAACGTGAGATCCGCTTTAAGATCCTGCCTAAGACAATCACGGCAGACATGGTCCGGCTCGGTCAGAGAAGATGCTATGACGGTATTAAGCCGGGTTATCTCTACGATGATTTTGTAAAGATATTTGATAACGGATATCAGCTCAATTCCGGAAATGAATATAACTACACCTTTGTCGATGATCCTGCTTCTCATAAAGGAAAAGTAACGATCGAAGGTATGGGAAACAAATATGATCAGTGCAACTACAAAGGAACGCTCACGCTTGAATATGATATTCCCGCAGCTAACATCACTACTTTGGGCAAGGTCGTTTTCGATAATGGCGATACATATGCTTACACAGGAAGCAGCATAAAGCCCGCTTTTAAGCTCTATATCGGTTCGGAGCTCGTAGATCCTGCCGACTACACTTATTCTTACTACAAGAATGTCGAACCTGGCATGGCACAGTTGGTGATCTCTTCAGCCTCTTCTAAGCTTACGAATACTCTTATCGTTGAGTATAAGATCATCAAGGACATGACAGACGAGCCGCTCTTCTGCCCTAATGAATTCATCAGTCACGGCGAACCGGTCAAGCCTGTCTTTGGCGATCTTAAGGAAGGCACTGATTATGATATGACGTGCAGCAACACGATGCCTTCTCCGGACACGGTCACTTGCACTGTGAACTTTAAGGGCTTCTACAAAGGTACGCGCACTTTCAAATACAAGATCTATGCATCCATCGAAGACGCGCAGATCGGAAATGTCGTCTACTTCTACGACAAGGAGCCTTCCAAATGCCGCTTTACGGTCGATCTGACCTGCAACGGAAACCTGCTCACAGAAGGTACGGATTATAAAGTAGTCACCTCAACTGTCGACACCGCCAAGAATAAGATAACGTTCAAGATCAAAGGCATCGGCATCTACCGCGGCTCCATCGGAATGACTCTCGACTATCAGGATCTCTGGACCAAACTCGGCACCATCAATGTATCAGATGTCGAATATACAGGATCTCCGGTTACACCGGAAGTCTGGTTCGAATCATCTTCCGGCTCGAAAACAATGCTCTCCGACGTCTACTACATGGGCGTCAAGCCGACTGTTACATACCTGAACAACACTGAAGTCGGCACGGGCACGGTCAAGCTGAACTTCGATGAGATAGGCATGGGATTAGCTACGGATTTTAACATCACCACGGCTTCCCTCAAGGCCGCCAAGATCACCGGCCTCAAAGATCAATACACTCTGAGTGACAAGGCGATCAAACCTTCCGTCAAGGTATACCTCGGAGACCGTCTCCTCGTTAAGGATCGTGACTACAAACTCGAATACGGCGCCAATAACGCGCTCGGCAACGGTAACGTCAATGTAATCGGAATCAATAACTACAAAGATTCGGTCAACGCAACATTCAAGATCGTTGCCGCACCCACACCAACAACTAAAGCAACGGCAACTCCTGTCCCGACCGCGACCACAAAGGTCTCCAAACCGTCCGCAACTCCTGCAGCTAAGCCTTCAGCTACTCCTGTTACCAAGCCTTCAACAGCTCCTGAAGTCACAGCTGCTCCATCTGACGATCCAAAGGCTCAGATCCTGTCGTTTGTAGAACGCATCTATATCTATGTCCTTGATCGAGAACCTGAGGCCGAAGGTGCCAAATTCTGGTCAGACGAACTTTGGTCATTCCGCAGGACCGGCGCAGAAGTTGCGCAGGGATTTATATTCTCACCTGAATTCGAATCACGCGGAACATCCGACAAGGAGTTCGTTACTATCTTGTACAAAACATTCTTCGGTCGAGATCCAGAGGATACGGGTCTTGAGTTCTGGCTCTCACAGTTATCTTCGGGTGCCATGGACCGCGTGACCGTTGCCAACGGATTCATCTATTCACAGGAGTGGGCTGACACCTGTGCTTCATACGGTATCCGCTCCGGAGGAGAGCTGAAGCCAACCGGAGCTATAGCGCCTACCTCACTTACTTATGCCTTCGTCGAGCGCTTGTACACGACTGCTCTCGGCCGCGGCTATGATGAGGAAGGACGCCAGCACTGGGCATCCGCTCTTGCTAACTTCGAGGTTACGGGTGAATCGGCAGGTGCATTCTTCTTCCTCAGTGAAGAAATGAATAATTACGGACTTTCCGATCAGGAATTCCTCTCCCGACTGTATGCAACGTTCATGAACCGCGAACCCGATGAGGACGGATCCGCATACTGGCTCGGTATACTCGCAAGCGGTACTCCGCGTGCAGATGTGGTCTTCGGATTCACAAGGTCGCCTGAGTTCACGGACAAGTGCATCGAGGCGCGTATCCTTCCTTATTGACACTTAAAAGATAAGAGCCGTCTCTTCGTTTCATGAAGAGGCGGCTTTATTATTTTCAACACTATATTTAATATATGTATTTTGCCGCAAAAAAAGATTATTTTCGCGAACTGATATGGTATAAATATACAGGCGCCAAAAAGCGTCATTCAAAAAAGAAAAGGAGATAAAAAAATGAAAAAAGTCTTCACAAAAGCACTCGGTCCTGTAAGCGCAGTCTGCATGTTGGCAATACTCGCGAGCAACGTTTTCGCATCAGCGGACGGCATCCCCGCCCGCAAGATCGATGAAGAGATATTCCCTGATGCGAACTTCAGACAATATATCTCGACCAAGATTGACAAGGATTCAGACGGATACCTGACAGTTGATGAGGCTTTCGCAGTAACCGCCATAAATGTCGATAACAAGTCGATAGGTTCACTCGAGGGTATCAAATACTTCAGGAATCTCAAATCGATCTCATGCAATTTCAATTCGATCAGGGAGCTTGATGTCTCATCTCTGCCCAAGCTCAGCTCATTGAGCTGTATAAAAAACGGAATGAGAGTATTAAGCGTAACGGATTGCCCGGCTCTCAGTACAATAACCTGTTGTTTCAATGATCTGTCAACACTCTCATTGGATAACTTTAAAAAGCTCAAAACAGTGATTTGTTACAGCAATCCGAACCTCGAGTTCATCTCAGTGATCGGTGACTCAAATCTCACAAGTCTCAACTGTTCCAGTTGCGGGCTCAAGGAACTTCGTTTCTTCGGCTGCCACAAGCTCAAGACGCTGTACTGTCAGAACAACAGTCTCGATGACCTTTTGGTACTAGATGCATCGCTCATGGAAAATGCCGTCAATGGCACGGCTAAGCTTATGGGCAACGGCACGATCACTTACAATTCCAGAATAGGCGCCGGCTATATCATGGCTGATGCCGACATGCTTATCATCAAGGAAGATCTGACTGATCTGATGTGATCGTTTGCAGATTTAATGAGCCGTCTCTTCTTCATGAAGAGGCGGCTTTTTTATTCACTCAACTACTATCGATCTGAT
>CADCPU010000461.1 GCA_902803365.1 Oscillospiraceae bacterium | reverse complement strand
GAGCAGACTCAGGCTGATATGGAGGCATCATTCGGAGCTGATACTGCTCCCGAAGACTATGAGGTATATGCGGAGAATTCAAGGAAGCTTGAAGCTCTCTATGAAGAATATATGGAACTTGAGGATTGACCGCTGTTCGGGTATCCTTAATTTGATATACGAAGGAAGAAGGAGACAGCCATGACGGCAACAGCTGACAACACTAAACTTGCTGACAGATCTCATCTGACCGCATTGGACGGACTTAAGGGTTTGTGTGCGTGCATAATCGCTTTTATATGGCATTATCAGAATTTTGAACCTGAGATCAGCCCGCTGTACTCTCTGTTCAAGCCGTTTTATGATCACGGCTATATGTGCGTTGAAGTCTTCTTTATGCTTTCCGGCTTCGGAATGATCTTAGGTTATGAGAAGAGGATACTGGACGGAGCCATAACAGGCGTTGATTATTGGTTCAGAAGAGTTAAGAAGCTCTTTCCGATAATGATATTTGCTACGGTCATCATTGCTGTCATACATATTGTCCAGGCAGTCTTTTTCAGCGATGTATTCGAAGCTCCGCTCAATGTTGATGCATATCACTTCCTTTTGAACATACTCGGGCTTCAGTATGGTGTTCTCGGTCTGGAGTTCTCGTTCAATGCACCGATCTGGTTCGTGAGCGTACTCCTTACGGATTATCTCTTGCTCTGGCTGATCATCTATTTCCTGAAGAACAAGAGGGAAGCAGTTCCGCTCTTTTATATGATAATGGCAGTCGTAGGCTGTATCCTGTTCCTTGCTGACGGTACGGGACCGTTCTTTAACGGGCAGATGGGAAGAGGTATATCGAGTTTCTTTGTCGGCTGCGTTCTTGCCAAGGTCCATCAGAATAAGGATAAGCTCAACACGACTCTCATGGGATATATCGCGCTCGGCTATCTGATCCTCAACGGTATCCTGAGTGCCAAGCTCGGATACGAGATCCTCGGAAACTTTACGCTCTATGCAGTTCTGGGTCTTGCTCCGTGCGTCCTTCTTGCAACTCTCTATATAGGATGGCTCAATAAATTCCTTGGCCTTCTGCCTTTTGCAAAACTCGGAAGCCTTTCCGTAGGCATATTCTTTTTGCATTATCCGATCCAGCTTATCTGGAGCACGGTGGCGCTTACGACCGATCTTGGTATCGACTTTTCCAGGATCAGATTCTGGGGAGCTTATGTGCTTTCCGTCATGATCGTGGCGATCCTTTATGATCTGTTCCTCAAAAAGAGGATAAACGGACTTTGGAATCTCTTCGTCAGGAAAGATCTTGTGTGATACAATGGTTCTCGTTATTTAAAAGAAAGAGAACTGAAAATGAGATTATTTAAAAAAGACGGTCAATTTTATAAGAAAGTATTTGTTCTGGGCTTTCCTATCGCACTTCAGACACTTGTCACCGTAGGCGTAGGTATGCTCGATAACATAATGGTATGTCGTTTGTCGCAGCAGTCTTTCTCTGCAACGACACTTGCCAATTCATATGTAACTATCTTCCAGATCTTTTGTATGGGCTTGGGAATGGGTGCCTCGGTACTTGTCTCAAGATATTGGGGAATGAAGCTTCAGGGTGATCCTGAAGGTAAGGCCGACATATCGCTCAAGCAGACGATCACCCTTATGATAAGGCTGATGCTCATAGTGGCGAGTATATTTGCTTTGGGTGCTGCAATATTCCCGAGGCTCATAATGAAGTCGTACACGGATGATCCCAAACTCATCGAGTACGGTATCATCTATCTTCGCTATTCGATAGGTACGTTCTTCTTCCTGGGACTTTCACTTGTTACGACGATAGTCCTGCGAAGTATAGGGCAGTCGCGTTTTCCGCTCTATGTGTCTTTGGGCGCACTCGTCATAAATCTGACGTGTAACTATATGCTCATCTTCGGACACTTCGGCGCGCCTAAGCTCGGTATCGCAGGTGCGGCCATCGCAACCTTTATCGCCCGTGTTTTCGAGGGCTCATGCGTATTCGGATATCTCGTTTTGATCGACAAGCGTGTCGGCTATAAGGTCAAACACCTGTTTATGAAGACGAAGGCACTTCTGGGCGAGTATATGAGAGTATGTATCCCTGTTCTTATAAGTGATGCGATCTATGCGTTCGGCAATAACTCGATAACGATGGTAATAGGCCATCTCGGAGATGACTTTGTAGCAGCCAATTCCATTACGGCGGTTACGCAGCAGCTGAGCACCGTAGTAATCCAGGGTGTATGTCAGTCCGGTGCGATCATAACAGGTCAGACACTCGGTAACAACAAGAAGGAGAAGGCACAGGAGCAGGCTTGGCTGTTCTTGGGACTCGGTTTTGCGCTCGGAGCTCTGTCTGCTCTCTTTATCTTTCTGTTTAAGACCCCGATCATCAACGCATATGGCGAGAAAACTACCGCTGAGGCGGTAAGGATCGCTTACCAGCTCCTGAACTCGATCAGCTTTATCATCATCTTCCAGGCTACGAACAGTATCATGACCAAGGGTGTATTAAGAGG
>CADCPU010000460.1 GCA_902803365.1 Oscillospiraceae bacterium | reverse complement strand
TCTTCAGACGATATCAAGATGGAAGGCAAGGCACCTGAAAGATCTGACGTTGAGATCATAGCCAAGTGCAATATCGGAGCGTTCAAAAAGGTTGGATTGTTTTCGGCAAGTTTCAGTGTAAACGGTGAGAGATTGCTCCAATCGTACGATATCAATATTGAGAATCTTGTCATTGATCCGGGAGCAGTGGTTGACAAGCCAGAGCTTAAAGGTACCGTGGTTTATGAAGATGATACGCTCAGAGTAGCTTTCTCAAGGCTCGAGCAAAATGCGATCGTCTTTAATGTTGAGAATCTGACGGATCAGTCTATAAGTATCTGCCCGGATTCTTTGGCGATCAATTCAGAAGGCGTTGAAGAACTCGAAAAGCTCCGTTTCTGCACTATTCCGGCCCTAAGCATCTGTGAAGCAAAGTTTACCGGCAAGATCGATCCTGAGACTGCTGTCGGAACTCTGAGCGGACATTTTGACGGTTATGGTCCTAAGGGGACATGGACTGATACTCACTTTGAATTTGTTTTCGACAGCGTTGTGGATGAAAGTCTTATTTCGTCCGAAAATAGCGGCGGATTCATTGTTTATGAAGATGATCTTATCCGCATTTACTATAAAGAAGTAACTAATGAAGGTGTGGTCCTTCAGGTGGCAAATCAGACTGAATTCTCGCTGAACTTAGTTGTTGACTGCTTCGCGGTAAACAGACATAGCTATAATGAACTTCTCTGTGTTGCTCAGATCGCGCCTCACAGCAGTGGCAAAGCGACCGTAAAGTGTGACTGGGATCCTGAAGCGCCGGTGGGGGAGATATCCGCTTCTTTCCGCGCGACGTTTGACGGGGAGAATACACCGGATTCCTACAGGATCACTGTTGATTCCTGTGTGGTCGATCAAGGTGTTGAGGTAACGGATGTTGAGCCTGAAGCTCCTCTGCTCTTTGAAGACGAGAACGTAAAGATAAGCTTTAACAAGTGCGAAGGCAAATATGTTTATTTTGAGGTCGAAAATCTCTCGGACATAGCTGTCGCGATGCAAAGCAACCTTATAATCTTAAATGATAAGAAGTACATCGGTGATCAGATAGTTATGAGTTCCGATGTTGCACCGCACAGTACGGGACTTGTCAGGGCGAAGATCGAGACTCTTGATGTTGACAGCGTGCAAAAGGTTGGCGGTTCGATGAAGGTCGTTGATGTGCGTCATTATGAATCTTATGAGGTGGAGTTTACAGAAACGGTCGTTCAATAAAACAATATTATTTGATTATTCATAATGGAGTTTCAAATTGTGTTGATGATAGTTTTATCAGATGATAAGATGAAGGCGACCTTAAAGATAGGAGTGATGAAAATGAAGAATTCAGTTAAGAAACTGATGACAGCAGTCTTGTCGACCGTAATGGTCTTCGTTATGATGTCGCCTTTGACTGCAGATAAGGCAGCAGCTTCTGAAGATTATGCGCAGATCACCGAGATCGATGTTCAGAATGATGAGAGCCTGTGGCCTATGCGTGATTTTGTGGGAAGGCTTTATTCATGTGTGTTAGACCGTCAGCCTGAGATCGACGGTACATTATATTGGATGAACCAGTTATATTCATTCAGACAGTCAGGTGCTGAAGTTGCTGAAGGATTTATCTTCAGTGAAGAGTTTAAGGCAAGAAATACCAATGACACAGAATTCCTTACGATCCTTTATAAGACATTCTTCAACAGAGAGCCGGATGACGAAGGAATGAAATTCTGGAAATCGAAGATGTTCTGGTATACGACAAGAGAAGAGGTTGCTCAAGGCTTTATCTATTCTCAGGAGTGGGCTGATACGTGTGCAGAATACGGTATCCGTTCAGGCGGCGATATCAAGCCTACGATCGAACTTAAGCCTACAGAACTTACAAATGCATTTGTCGAGAGAATGTATACGACTGCTCTGAAGCGTGACTTTGATGCCGAGGGTCGTGATTACTGGGCTGTTAAACTTGCTAACTTCGACGAGACAGGTGAGTCCGTCGGTGTATCATTCTTCCTCAGTAAAGAGATGCGTAACAGCAAGCTCAGCGATGAGGAATTCATCAACAGACTCTATCTGACATTTATGGACAGAGAAGCTGATGAAGAAGGAATCGACTACTGGAAGAGTTTCCTCAAGAAGAAGGGCAATACAAGATCCGATGTTGTCTACGGCTTTACAAGAAGCCCTGAATTCGAAGCAAAGTGTATCGAAGCCAGGATCCTGCCTTATTGATCAACGTTAAAGATCAAGACCTCTGCGTATTCTCGCGGAGGTCTTTTTTTGTTTACTGGATATATACGATCGCCGTCTTTCTGAATGCGGAGATGATGCGGAGTACGGCAAGATAGATGATGCTCGCGCAATAAGCATAGACCAGAATATTTGTTGATCTCATAAAGAATATGCAGACAAGTGCGATCAGAAGGTTGACAGTAGCTTGAGCGATGTCGAGCTTATGGATCGAGAAGCCTTCCTTGTGATTGCGGAACAGCCTTAAGATACTTACTCCGCCTGCGAAAAGGTGAATGGCAATAAGATAGATTATCGTGAATATACGTGACTGTACGGAGATCGATACGGCAAAGACTCCGAGATCGTATAACACTATGCCGTAGTACAGTATGATCTTGCCTCCTACCATATGACGCGCCATTGTCAGGTAATAGATGATGTTCTTAAGCCCCTTGAAAACGAGGATGATCGCGATCAAAAATGACGTAAGGATGATTGCGTCCTCAGGATCATTGATCATAAGGACGGACCACAAGATGATCGCCAGACCGCTTATTATATACCAGATACGCTTAAACTTACTCATTTCCTGACCCTCACAGTTGCTTCAACAAGTTTCAGATAATCCCGAATACCACCGAAGCCTTTTTTGTTGTAGTCGATCGAGAAGCCTGCGAGCATATTGCCTGACTTGTATATCTCGTGTGTGACCATGCTCTTTTGCGCCATGGCAGCAATGATAAACCTTCCGAGGAAGGTGTTATCTGCTGACGCCTTATCGGCAGCTTTGTATTCTTCCGCGTATCTCAAGTCATCAAAATCAGGGATCACATTGCCTGAGAGCTCTTCTCCGAATGCTTTCCAGTCCGCACTCGCATCGAGCTGCTTTTTTGTGATGATGCTCATGATCCTGTCTTTGTATGGAGCCACGGCTTCTTCATCATATGTGTCCTTCTCGAAAATGTCTGATTCGCCTTTGAGATACTTCATCGCGTATATCATCTGACAGAAAGCCTTATAGTACTCTGTTGGGTTGTCCTTGAGGCATTCTCTGTATCTGTCCCAGGCGGGCATGTATTTATATCTTATGTAACTGTAGTCGGGCAGGTGACCTGCTCTTCCGTGTCCCAGGTTCATGATCGTCGTCTCTCCGACATTATAGACGGTGTTTGTAAAATGACCGTTTTCGATATCGTCGGAAGATCCGGGGTTGTGGCTGAAAATGACCTTCCGCTCAGAACCGTCCGGCAGGATCTCGAAGAAATATCCGTCAGTATTATTAATGACCATGGAAGGAGTGCCGGCAAAATTCCTGTGAGCCCATGTATCAGCCAGAACATGCATGGCAATACCGACGGACTGAAGGTCCTTGTTCTTGGCAAGTTCTACGGTCTGTACGAGGAGATCGCTGTTAGGTGCACAGATGAGCCTGTATTTATTCTTGTAACCTTTCAATCCTTTGACTGGGGCCTTGAGATCCCCCGGGAGGAAATGGAAAGAGGCCCATATCCTTGTTATGTCCTGAAGTCCTATGATATCTGTGCTTACTCCGAGAAGTTCGGTCTGGGACTGTGTTGTGGCAGCCTGGAGAGGAGCCTTGATCTCAGTAAGCAAAGACTTTGTGCAGCGGTCGACGAATTGCGCACTGTAGCAGATTGAAAGGCTTTCTTCGTGTGTGTGCCCCGCAAGATATGATGCGCAATATGTTGCATAGTAGTGGAAGTCAGCCTGCATGGTCAACCTCCGTTTGGGATGCTCTCGCTTTGATCTTTGAGGTGCTGACGGAAACCGTAATCATCTCTATAAGGATAACAAGAGACGTGATCTCAACGAAGATAGAGACTTCATCGTTCATGCTGATCTCGCCGGGTTCAAGCATCTCCAGAAAGAGTAAAGTCAAAGATATGATCGAAGATATGATAAGAAGGACAACGGAAAACATATAATGTCTGCTCTTCTTATTCCTGCCTTCTCTGATGGCGTTGATCCCGACATGACATCTGATAAGAAGATCGACAATGACAATAAAGGCCGTTACGGCGATGACAGCTATCCTTCCGCCGCCTGTAAGATCGCTCATCATCTCTCTTATCTCTTCACCGGCTGAACCGAGCAGGAATTCCATCATCGTTTTGATGATGCTCCATATGCCGAATGCCATTATGCCCGTACCAAGAGCGACAAGAGTGCCCTTGTTCTTGCGTAGCTTAACCGAATCAGGATCATTGTGGATAATACTGCTCATAAACACCTCTCTGTGAAAGATTTTACACCTTTTACGGCGAGATATTAAGAATAATTTAGGAATGGCGGCGGTGAGTGTTATAATGTCAACATATGAAAAATGAGAGGTAAGGGGATATGGGGATCAAAGCAGGATATATGGTGCCTCATCCGCCGATGATAATTCCTAATGTCGGCAGAGGCAGTGAAGAAAAGATCAGGGAGACAACTGAGGCTTACGAGAATGTCGCACGGCATATCGCACGGATCGCGCCTGACACTATAGTAATCATCAGTCCTCACTCGGTTATGTATTCGGACTATTTTCATATCTCGCCCGGTACAGGGGCTTATGGCGACTTCGGCAGGTTTGGAGCGCCTGAGGTAAAGTTTACCGAGAGTTATGATACGGAGTTTGTTACCGAACTTGCAAAAATGCTTTCGACTGACGGTTTCCCCGGAGGTACCCGCGGAGAGCGCGACAATACTCTTGATCACGGAACTTTGGTGCCGCTCTATTTTATCCGTAAGTTCTATAATGGCGGCAAGATCATCAGGATAGGTCTGTCAGGTCTGCCGCTTACTGATCACTATAAACTGGGAATGTATATTAAGTCCGTGGCAGAAAGACTCGGAAGAAAGACCGTTATAGTTGCAAGCGGTGATCTGTCGCATAAGCTTAAGGACTACGGTCCATATGGCTTTGATCCTATGGGGCCTTTATATGACGGAAAGATAAT
This sequence comes from Oscillospiraceae bacterium, assembly GCA_902803365.1. The sequence goes on along the minus strand of CADCPU010000460.1, from coordinate 5,405 downwards.
GGAGGCAGCTTCTAAAGCGGACTTCGGAGGAATGCTCGAATTTGACGAGGATCTTCTTGATAAGGCTGCGGAATGCGGGCACAGATCGTTCGTTATAATGGCAGGTACATTTGACGGTGTTGACGCTAAGGCGAAAGTCCTGTCGCATCAGGATGTAACGGGTGTCGGATACGGAGTGTGTATTTTCGAGCCCGGTGTAGCACACTCAAACAGGTGTTTCCTTAAGGTAATGGAAGACAAGCTTAGGACGCGCGAAAACGATTCTTCGCCATATGTTAAGCTGGCGCGTGCTGCTGTCGAGAAGTTCGTCAAGACTCATAACAGGCTGGACTTGAGCGAGTTTGAAGCTGAGCTTCCGGCCGAAGCATTAAACAGCAGGGCAGGTGCTTTTGTTTCAATCCATAAGAACGGTATGCTCAGAGGGTGTATCGGTACGATCGGGCCTGTTGAGGATTCGATCGCTGAAGAGATAATCAGTAACGGAATAAGTGCCGTGTCGCGCGATCCGAGATTTCAGCCTGTGAGGGAAGACGAGCTCGATCTTCTCGAGATCAATGTAGACGTGTTGGGAAGTCCCGAGTATATTGACGGTCCTGATCAGCTGGATGTTAAGCGATACGGTGTCATCGTCTCGTGCGGGTCAAGACGCGGACTGTTGTTGCCGGATCTCGAAGGCGTTGATACCGTGGAAGATCAGATCAGTATAGCGATGAGGAAGGGCGGAATCACACCGTCAGACGATTATCGCCTGCAGAGATTTGAAGTCGTAAGGTATAAGTGATATGGCTGTTTGCGAAGTCTGCTTCAGACATTGTAATATCGGTGAAGGTGAGTTCGGTGCCTGTGGAGCAAGAAGCAGCAGGGACGGCAAGGTCTATGCGGCAAATTACGGAAGGATAACCTCGCTTGCGCTGGATCCTATAGAGAAGAAGCCGCTCGCGAGGTTTTATCCCGGATCAAAGATCCTGTCAGTCGGAAGTTACGGTTGTAATCTGTTCTGTCCGTTTTGCCAGAATCACGAGATATCGAGGTCAAAAGGTGAAGATGTTGATACTGTCATTACACCTGAGCAGCTTGCAGATATCGCATTGAGGTATACCGATAAGGGAAATATAGGCATTGCTTTTACATATAACGAACCACTGATCGGATATGAGTTCATCCGTGACACTGCTGTTTTGACCAAGGCTGAGGGGCTTAAGAATGTTCTTGTGACGAATGGTACGGCTGAGCTTGCTGTCCTTGACAAGGTCCTGCCATATATCGATGCCATGAATATCGATATCAAGAGTTTTTCCGATAAGACATACAGCGAAGTCCTTAAGGGTGATCTCGACAGCGTAAAGGATTTCATAGTTCGAAGTGCCTCTTGTTGCCACGTTGAGCTTACGACGCTTATCGTTCCGGGAATGAATGACAGTGAAGACGAGATAAGAGAACTTTCTTCGTGGATCGCCAATATCGATGACAGGATCCCATATCACATATCGAGGTTTTTCCCCAGGTATAATATGTGTGACAGATCTGCGACTGATGTCTCATTGATATACAGGCTTGCCGATGTGGCACGTGAACAGTTAAAATATGTGTATACAGGTAATTGTTGACGGATAAGGGAGAAAATACAATATGGCTTTTATAGCAATGGTCTTTGCCGCGATGTATATCGTGATTATCATCGTCGGTCTTTTTATCCTGACGATCGGTATCGTGCTCGATATCATCTGGGGTGTTCGCAAAAAGAAACAGAAGAAAGTTCACGCAGTCCTCAAGGTATTTGCAGTGATCCTCACGGTCCTCGGAATAATAGTTGGAATCGGACCGATCGCACTTGTAGCAGGTATGAGTCTGGATGCCAAGCTCGAGCACAAGGCTGAGGTGTCGGACCTTGCACCTGAAGACTGTATAGAGATCGAAGATATAGGTGAAGTGTCCGAAAATAACGGCTTTGATTTCCGTGGCAAGCACTACCGAAGAGCAGAAGAACTCCACGCTCTTACGACACAGGATCGCTTTTCTTCACATAAGGTAGGTGCATTCATACAACCTAATGATGCACATTACCTTATTTATGAAGTTGACAGTCTTGCTGACAGTTCGATCCTCTATGGTGACAGGATGACCGGTGTGTTTGTCGAGTCTGATAAATATGATGAGACGATCGATTATTATCTGAACGAAGCTCCGTTCTATGCCAGTGTATCAAGGAATGACGATGATGCATATTTTGATGTTGACGGTATTGATTCTGAGCGTGCAAGAAAGATAGTAGAGCTTGTCAAGGATAAGGGATCCAGATACGGCGAGTATCTGAACGGAGGCTATATAATATTTTATACGCTTGATGATCTTTATTATATCGATCTTCACTTTGAGCAGAAAGAAGAAGGGCTTGAAGTATCCAGCGGAAATTATCAAATGATCCTGGACGATGATGATGCAGAGTTTATCTTGTCCATTGTAAACGGGGACTGATCTTTGCAAGTTAGTTCGGTATTTTTGTAATCTGTGACCAAATCATTTTTGGCTATGCCCTTTGCCTATAAGATACGATCACAATATCGTTTTCGGGTAAAGGAGGGCATAGAATATGTATAAAAAAACTTTGGCGGCAGCAGTAACATCGGTGATCTTTATGGCAAGCCTGGCAGGATGTACAGGCGGACGAGTCAACTACATCGCAAGCGAAGATAAGTTCGTAAACAACGCTGCTGCTTTATCGATCAAAACGGGCATTAAAGATGACGGCTACATGGATTTTGTTTTCGATTCCATGGGAAAATGCTGTGAGAAAAATGATGGGCAGAATGTTATGATATCTCCCGCTTCGATCTTGTTCGCAATGTCAATGATCGAAAGCGGTGCGAGCGGCAATACACTGGATGAGATGGGCTCCGTACTGGTCCCGGGAGCAACCGGCAGCGAGGCCATTGGCTTTGCGGCTTCGTATTACAGCTTCCTCTCAAAACTGTCAGATGATAATCTGAAGATCGCAAACGGTGTCTTCATTAATGATGATTCGAAGGTTCAACTCTATCAGAAATATATCGACTATGTATCGGAGACTTTTGATGCGCAGGTCGATGAGAAACCGTTTAATAATTCGACCCTTAAGGAGATCAACAAGTGGGTCGACGAGAAGACAGACGGAATGATCCCTGTTGTCTTATCTTCACTTGATCCTGATGATATTGCGGTCCTGATCAATACCATCACATTCGAAGGTGCTTGGGCCAAGCAGTACAGCGAGAACTCGATCCTTCCGGATGAGACTTTTACGACTTCGGACGGAAACGAACAAAAAGTAACGATGCTCGACGGATACGAAGGAAAGTACTACGAGACAGACAAGGCGATCGCTTTTGGCAAGTCTTATGCGTATAACGGATATATGTTCTTTGCTGTCCTTCCGAAAGATGAGTCGATCAGCGCCAATGAGTTCATGGCGGACTTTAGTGCGGCGGACTATGAAGAATTGATGAGTAATCCGGCCATAGCCCGGGTCTATACAAGGATTCCTGAATTCTATTCTGATTATTCAAATGAGGATTTTGAAGGAGTATTGAAAAGTCTCGGAATGAACGATGTTTTTACCTCTGATGCAGATCTGTCCAATATGTGCGATGGCGATCTGTTCATATCGAAGATCATCCACAAGACTCACATCGAAGTGGACAGAGAAGGAACGAAGGCATCTGCCGTAACGACGGGATGCTTGTCAGCATCGGCTTCCATGCCTCCTGAAGAGGAGGTCTATATCTACCTCAACAGGCCATTCGCCTATATGATAATCGACACGCAGAGCGGGACCCCGGTCTTCATCGGAACAGTTAACAGTGTAAACTGATAAGTTCGTGTATAATGTGTTTATCTTTTGGAAAGGAAACACATTATGAAAAAGAAACTGATCGCAGGGTTGCTGGGCGTTTGCATGATCTCAAGTCTGGCAGGATGCTCCGATGATACTGAGACTACCGAGACGTCTGCAACTGAAGCTACGACAACGGCAACGACTACTGCTGAGACTTCGATCGAAGAGACGACAGAAGCTGCAACTGAAGCAACAACAGAAGAGACTGCCGCTGCTGAGACTGTTACTGCAGTAACTATCGATCCTGCTGATATCCTCAACGGATTTGAGCGTTTTGATCTTACCTCGACTGATCTTAATGACGGTGTGTGGAATGATGTTATCTCTAATACCGACAAAGGCGAGAATGTATCACCGTCACTGTCATGGGAACCTGTCGATGGCGCGGCGCTTTATGTGATCTACATGATCGATCTTGATGCAGGTTACTGGATGCATTGGAAAGCTGATGAAGTAACAGAGACTGATCTTACTCAGGGCTGGGCTCAAAAGGGTTACGTCGGTCCTTATCCGCCGGCCGGAACAGTGCATACTTATGACATCTATGTAGTTGCTTTGAAAGCACCTGTCGAGAGAGTCAAGGGAAATGTTAATGCATCTGCTCCAAAGGCTCCCGAGTTCCTTAGAGGACTTGATATCGACGCTGACGGTAACAGCGGCAATATAATCTCGTATGGACAGCTGTCCGGTACATTTACAAATGACTGATCAGGTTAGGTGATAGCCGTTTTCGCTGTCACCGGAGATCTTAAGATCGATACTGGAGCCGAGGGCTGCTTCGCCATTGTAGCTGCCTTCGGCTTTATAGTTGTTGCCGTCCTGCGCTGTTATGATGAAGCTGATCTCAGTTTCAAATGAGGCACCTTTCTCGACTTTGTCCTCGAGTGCGATCTCATCTATCTCGTAGCAATGGACAAGTCCGCTCTCCAGCGAGGAACCGTCCATATAACCGCACTGAAGACCTCCTCCGGGTCTGCCGTTGACCGTATATTCCATCGTGAGGATCTTAATATCGTCAGAATCTACGGTGACGTTGATATCAAATGTCGCCAGTTCAGAATAAATGCCGGAATCAGCCCATTCCTCGTAACCGAGATCGGCAATGAATTCAGGAGTGAAGATGTCTTCTCCGCGTGTCGCGATGTCTCTCCAGAATTCAGGTTGATCCATCACGCCGCCGACGTATTTGATCATGATGTAATTGTCATGGGGATCTTGTGAGATGGTATAGACTCTGTCGTCTTTATCTCCGTCGATATAGCCGAGACACTCTCTTACAGTGCCCTGATCCATTCTCTGATCGACTTTGCCGAACGGTGCGTATGTTCTGCCGTCGATAGTGATCACCATTGAGTCCATACTCTCGTCTTCTGTTTTTACGAAGTTTCGCGGCTTATCGGGAAGATCATATTCTTGATTGCCCGTCGGCAGGTGACAGCCTGTAAATAGTACTGACGTGATGAGTGCTCCCGTGATCGTAAACAGTTTGAGTTTCTTATTGATAGTCATATGTCCTACCTCCCGTATCCGTGTT
>CADCPU010000459.1 GCA_902803365.1 Oscillospiraceae bacterium | reverse complement strand
TCGGCTGATGGCCTCCGCCGTCATTATCGGCATCGAATACCCGTCGCTTATGACAGCCCGTACGATCTCCTTGCCCGCATTCGGATTAGTCTTTTCCTTATTGAGGAATATCATCTCGGGAGAGACAGACATCGCATCGAGGCGATAGACAAGGACAATGCGGTCTTCCTCAACGGCAACGAGCTGCGAATCGGCAAGCTTGACCATATTGCCTTCGCAATCGTTAAACGAGAGATAGAGCTCTCCGTCGGCATAGATACCGTCGGCCTTGACCGAATAAGTCCTGCCGTCAAAGCCCGTGATGTTGCCCGAGCCGCCCTCGTAATCCACGAAGTCGGTTGCACCTTCGTTCTTGAGCTCGTTCTTTTCGGTATCGTAGAAATACTTTACGTTCTCTGCCACGATCTTAAAGCCGCCGTCAACAGCGACCAGTGAACTTATGTAGAAGTACTCGCTGACGAGCTCCTTCTCGAAGACCTTTTCTTCGTTCTCGAAAACGACCAGCGACGGCTTTCCGAGGTTGATCGTGACCGCGAAGATATAATCGCCCAGAACATGAAATTCCTGAATGGAGCTCGACCTTATCCCGAGATCGATCGCCTGCGGCTCACCGAGTTCACCGGTATCCTTGTCGATATAGACTTTATAGACCGTATCCTTGGACGAGTAGTAAAAAGCGATCTTGTCACCTTCCTGCGCGATGCCCAACCTGGCGCTATGATCGATCTCATCCTGTATATCGAATTCCTTTATCAGGTTACCTTCGGTATCGAAGATACATGTGGGATCGAAAGTAGTAAAATTCCCGTTTTCCATCTCGGTCGCACCGTAGTCGATCGCGACCCTGTCACCGATGACAACAGGTATGCTGTATGAACACTGAAAATGCGTTTTCGCGTCACAGTTATCAGCCACCTTAAACGAAGTGGCGGAATACCACGGAGTGTCAGACTCTATCTCCGAAGCTTCTGTTACGACTTCGTTTTGTGTACAGCCTGTCGCAGACATCATGACAGACATGAGCGAAACTGACGCGAGCAAAAACGCGCACAATCTTTTCTTCATATTGGTCTTCCTTTTATTATTTATACTCCACGTTATAACACAAAAAAAGGACGACCTCAACAAATGTTTATTTTATTGAATCGTCGTGATTCTTCTGGATCTCCTTAATAAGCTGATCCTGCTCCTTTGTCTCCTTGAAAAGGCGATAGTAATAGAGCGCCGCACCGATCACGTACGGGATCGTGAAAGACCTGAAGAATTCAAACCATCCGCGCGCGCTGACAGGCTCATAAACGATGCTCAGGATGAACACCAAAAGTGAGCAAAGACCGCACGCCGCGATATACTGCACGATGATCATGACAAGCGGACTGAAGTTGTCGAAAAGTTTGTGCAGCGACAGCACCAGAACAGCGATCGTACAGAATGCGAACATTATTACGACGTTCACGTTATTTGTCTCGGTACCGGCTATCATATTGACGATCGCACCGCCGACCGACACGATCGTGTATGAACAGCACAGTTCCAGAAGAAAGTTCTTTATGAAGTCTCTCATGATATCCTCCGCATCTTTTGAAGGTATTCGTTGAAGCTCTTCTTGTAGCTTCTGTTGATGCAGATCCTCTCGCCGTTATCAAATGACGCGTATACCTTCATGTTCACGTCAGGCTTGAGCTGCTTGATCTTGTAAATGTTGATAAGGTTGGATTTGGACACTCTGACAAAACCGTAGTTCCACAGCATCTCTTCACACGATACCAAAGTGTTCATCAGGCGATAGACGCCGTTTTTGGTGTAAGCAAACAGTTTTCGATCGATATGATCAAGATAATAGACCTCTCTCGGATCCAGAAGGACGGCTTCGCCGTCGTCCATATCCTCATCGGCGGGACGGCCGCAAAGATTAGGACGATCGGCGTTGATCGTATCTATTATCTGTCTGACCACGGGACTCATCTGCGAGTAATAAACATCCACATGTTCATCCGCTGTTTTTTTGTCTTCATACAAGTTTAATCTCATTTCTTCTCAATTCTTCCTTTAGACTCCTACAGAATCGAGAAAATCCAAAACACCGTTCATATAGCCCTCAGAATCATCGATGATGCCCTCGATGTGAGCACTGTCGACACGCATGATCTGTTTTTCCTCGGATGCTATATTATCATAAATTTCGGAAACCTGATCAGGAAGACAAACTTCATCTTTCTCAGATACGATGATCATGGTAGGCATATTGTCATTCTTGACCATCTCGATCGTGTCACCGTCATCAAAATCGATACCGTCAATAAGACCCATATAGATCTTGCTCGTGCCTGTAAGATAGTTAGCAACAACTGAATCCGTATCGCCGTCGCCGAACATTTCCTTCAAGATAAGCTCCATGCCCGGAACAGGTGAATCACAGATGACCGCGTCAGCCTTGCCGGTACCGTCCTCAACCTCAGAAGCATAAAGAGCCGTTGTCTGAGCACCCATGGACTGACCGTGAACGATTACCTTGTCCTCGCCGAGTGTCTCTCTTGCGTACTTGACCATTGCCTCGACATCATACTTCTCGTGGATTCCGAAAGTAACCTTATCGTCCTCATTATCGCCGCATCCTCTCTGATCGATCGCGATGACGTCATAACCGTTTTCGAGATAGCCCTCAGCCAAAGGATAAGTGCTTACTCGATCTCCGCCTGCACCGTGAACGAGGATCGCACACTTGCCTGACTCGTTCTCATTTTTGAAGTATGTGCCCGGAACCGTGTTGCCGTCCTCAGCAGTTGCCTTTACTTCGCTGCCCTCATACTTATCTTCAAAGGCCTTAAGGTCGTAACCCCACAGCTCGAGCTGCTTAACGCTGTTGTCTTTCGTATCCTTGCCTTCGTTCTGGTGAAGGATCCTGTCTGCTACATAGCCGCCCATAAATACTGATCCGCCGATAGCGAGTACTGCGAGTACGCTGAGTGTAATCGTTGTTGCCTTGATAACCTTGTTCTTTTTCATTTTCGTTTTCTCCTTTTTGCTTGTTCGTTTGTTTGATGATGTGACTATAGCAGAAGCAAAAAGGCGATGTCGGCAAATCCGTACAAGTTGCATTTGGGGTCGTACAAGTTGCACTTTGGGTGTGTTGACGGGCGTTTATCACAGCAGCCCGCTGTCAAAAAGGCTCATCTGGCCGTCCTTCTCATGGAACTCATTAAGATAAGCAAAGCAGGCATCCGGATCGCAGATGATCCCGTGAGCCCTGCAGGTATCCCTGAACAGTTTCATGAGCTCGCGCGACCTGGGACTCGGAAGCTCATAACTGTAACCGTATTCTCTTATATATCTGTCCTTAAGACCCGGAAAATGCTTATCGAGCGCGGCATAGTAATATTCCCTGTCACCCTCACGCAAAGTAAGCCCCATGTCAAAGCAGACAATCGCCTTGACGCCGAGTCGGATGCACTCGGAGAGGATAGCGCGGATGTTCTCTTCGGTATCATTTATATAAGGGAGTATCGGAGTGAGCCAGACGACGGTCGGGATGCCGCGCTTTTGCATCTCCTCCAGGACTTGGATGCGCCTTTTGGTGTTGCAGACATTCGGCTCCAATATGCGGCAGAGATCGTCATCATAAGCTGTCAGGGTCATCTGAACGACGCAGCGCGATCTGCGGTTTATGGAATCAAGAAGATCGATGTCGTCGAGGATCAGGTCGGACTTGGTCAGGACAGTGACACCGAAGCCGTACCGGTATATGATCTCGAGGCACCTTCTCATGAGGCGCAGATCTTTCTCGCAGTGCATGTAGGGATCGGACATCGAGCCGGTGCCGATCATGCATCTTTTGCGCTTGGATCTTAAGGCGCGCTCGAGAAGTTCAGGTGCGTTTTTCTTGACTTCGATATCTTC
>CADCPU010000458.1 GCA_902803365.1 Oscillospiraceae bacterium | reverse complement strand
TTTATAACGAAGACATTATAGCACGAGTCACATCAGTCTCTTGTATATATCGAGCATGCTCTCCATCTGATACTGCAAAAGCCATGCAGCGTTGTTGAATTCAGGTGCGGCCTTGATGATCTTAAGGAGCGCAGGGAAGTACAACTCGGTCTCCTTGATCATTCGGATCATCCTGTCGCGGCTCAGGCCCCAGGCCATAGTGGTCAGGTTGTTGCAGCGGTCGAGGCACTTAACGAGCGCGGCCTTAGGGTTAGAGGCGATCGCGTCGTAGTATTTTTTCATAACGGCATCGCGCTGGTCTGCGGAAGTCTTCTGGTGAGTGAGGAGAACGACGAGCTCCTTGGCTTCATCATTTACAGGAAGGTCATCGGTGGTCTTGCCGCAGTCCTCGATAACGTCGTGGAGTAGGCAGCAGGAGATGACAGCGTCATCTGTTATGTTCATTGCAAGCGCATGGCAGGCGAGGTTGAGCGGGTGGTAGATATAAGGCACATCAGACTTCTTGCGGGTCTGGCCTTCGTGTGCGGCAACCGCGAAGTCTACTGCCTTGAGTGTGTCCGTGAGACCGAGCGCCTTGGCGGTGCTCTTAACGTAAGTCTTCATATGTTCCCAGTTGTAGATCGTCTCTTTTGTCTTGAAGACGTTTGTCTTGTCTTCGACCAAGGCGGATACCGATACATCGAACAGTTCTGCAAGACGCAGGAGCTTTTCAGTGTCGGGCTTGTACTCGTCGCGCTCCCAGGACGATACGGCCTGGAATGTTACGCCGATCTTGTCTGCGACCTGTTCCTGTGTAAGCTTGTGTTCTTCGCGAAAACGTCTGATGTTATTTCCGATGCTCATAACGGCCTCCTTCCGGATCATTCCCGATCCACTTAAAGGATATAAGTTCTTATGTCTTTATTCTAGCGGGCGGGAGTTGAAGTTTCAATCAGAAATTCAAGTTGAACTTGAGTTGGTGCAGGGGCGGCCTGTTGTATAATGGGAATACTACAAAAGAAAGAAGAAGGATCATGAATAGAGAAAAGATAACGGCATTCGTGTTGGTTTCAGCCGTGTTGATCAGTTTTACGGGTTGTCAAAAAGCCTTTCCGGAGAGGAGGGCGTCCGGTGATTACGGACAGGATTTCAGATATGATTTTGAGGATAAGGACCGCCACGGCATAAAGTCGATCGACGTCCATCTCGAAGGCAAGGAAGAATTCGATTGCTTGATCTGCAAGAATGATTGGAGCGACGGCGTTCCGGGGATCATAGGTATCGCAGGGGACGTATTCTGGTATCCGACTGATACCAGGTACAGCGACAGGAATTATATGCAGGATCATTCGATGCCGGAGCCTGATCTGGTAACGATCATGGTAAATTACGATGATCAAGGATTGATGGGCGTTCCTGAGAAGAACATCCTGCTTCTCTATGCTGAAGATGATGATTTTAATTGCTCGGTAGTGGACGGTGTGACGATCGATGTAGAGCAGAATCTCGTTACCGCAGATATCACGGGTATGCCGGGAAACTATATGCTGGTCGATGCTTATGAGTGGTATAAGAGCCAGGGCATTGACGCATCTGAGTATGCTTACGAACCGCCCACGGATCTCTCGGAGTGGGAGAAGCAGCGCGACACGGGAAGCATAATGGAACTCGTTGATATCGAATGGATGAACGAGAATGCGCCGAGCTTTCATGTGTCGACACCGGAGCAACTCGCGTCTGTCGTTTACTATATGAATACTCAGAACCCTTCGCAATTTAAGAATGCGGATATCTATCTCGAAGACGACATCGACCTGACGGGCTACGATTGGAAGCCTATCGGATGGACTGAGGGCCCGGGAGAAACATACGGATTTTACGGTATCGTTGACGGCCAAGGACATACGATCAAGGGAATGACGATAGACTGTGATAATGATGATGCAGGCTTTATCAGCTACAGTGCGGGTATTGTGATGAAGGATATCTCCTTTGTTGATGCGGATGTCAGGAGTTCAGGAAAAGCAGCAATCTGTGCCGCAGAGACGGTCTGCGCAGGTGTATGGGAGAACGTGCATGTCTCAGGTAACGTATCACCGGGTGTGCCGGGCGATTGCGCAGGTCTTACCGCATGGGCGACGGATCTTGCGTTTGAGGACTGTTCTGCAGATTATACGGAAAATAACGGGACTGAGCATTATCATTATCTGACTTATCAGGAGAAGCGCAGAGAAGAGATAGGCGTGGAAGAGACCTTCACGCTTACTCTCAATGATGATAATTCGGTCACGTGCGATTACCATGAAGGCTACAGGAATCTGATGTTCCATATCGAGTGGGAAGGCCAGACTATATTGGAGAGAGGACCGGCGTTCGGTGATCAGGCCAGCAAGGCGATCACGCTCGGTTCTGATTGGTGTGAGGGTATGCCGGGAACGTATAAAGTGTATATGATCGCTTTCGTTGAGGATGTCTATATCCGAGTAAGTAATATTATTGAAGTTACTGTGGAGTGACAAATGATACTTGATCCGATAATAAAGGAATGCGCCAAAGAGAATAACCTGCACCACAAGGGACCGTGTTCTATATGGTACAAGACTGATGATCTGCTGTTCATCGCGACGAGCATATTCGTGTCGGCTGAAGAGCAAAAATGGGTGTGCGCTTTTAAGCCTCTTTATTCGGATGAGCTTCTCTGGAAGATCCTTGAAACATTCAGCAAAACTGGCGACAAATGGGAAGACTTCAAAAAGTACGGTACGCCCAGGCGCATAGACGGAGTCTGCGTGGCGCCCGCCAAGATCCTTTATTCATATAATTACAAGCTCTGTTCTTCGGAGGAGGAACAGAGGGCGCTTTATAACCGCATGATCGAAGAGTTTATTGAGAAAACGAAGGCGATCACTGAGGCGGATTATTCCTCTGAGACTGAAGTATCCATGACGAATATCCTTAATGCTATCCACGAAGGAGACAAGGCAAGAGCCAAGAAACTCGTGTGGAAGATCAAACCCTGGCCGGGAAACAAAAAGCCTTCGGATGAGAGACTCTTTTATGATGATCTCCATATATGGCGCTCCGGAATATTTAAGTATCTGAAGAAGGGCGTATAATATACGCATGGGATGAGAATACCAGATATTTGGAGGTATAAGGTTTTATGAAGGTATTTAACCGTGCATGCTCGCTCGTTATCGTGGCGGCCATGCTTAGCGCCGTGCCGCTCAATTCCTTGGCAGCAGGTAAGTTTAAGATTTCCGTTAAGCTTGATATGGATAAGTTTACTAAGTTTACGACTGCGTATTCGGAAACGGATGCAGAGGCGCAACTTCGTGAACTGGTCGTGACCGACACGAAGGATTATTATCTGCGCAGCGGTTCTACGACCCTGGTGTATAAAGATGAATACAATAACATCCTCGGTATCGGGGACGGAACTGCTAAATGTGATGCCTCCCGGACATACTATATGGATATCTCGATCCACAGAGAAGATCTGAGTAAGGATGTTCCGGATATTTCAGATGTTGAATTTGTCCTTAACGGCAGTATTGTTGAACCTGCTCGTGAAAGTCTGGTGGAGGGCGAATATCTCGTGGTCCTCCCTATCGGTCAGCCAAAGAAACAGGCTCCTGTTAAAGAAGTCAATATCACGGTAGAAGGCGGAACGGCAGATGTCAGCAAGACAACGATCGGCGGTCTCGTAAGGATCAAAGCCACGCCTACGACGCCTGAGAAAGAATTTGAGAAGTGGGAAGTTGTAGAAGGAGAGGTCAGCTGGGATTCGGAAGACAGACCGTATGGTCAGGAGGCGTTCTTTACGGTAGTCTCAGGTGACGTTAAGATCAGAGCGACATATAAGCAGAAGACTGATCTGAAGAAGGTCGATCTTAATATCCCGCTTGATTCCATTGAGGGATTCAAGGTCGGTTTATCCGAGATCGAAGCACAGGCTTCGCTCAAGAAGATCGCATCTGAGTTCAAGAATGACTTGCTGACTTGCTCAGGTGATACGACTTTCCTCTGTTATGAGAAGGACGGCAAATATACTAACGTTTCCGCAGATGGTCTCATCTCTGGCAAGAAGCACTACCTCGCTGATCTTTCTTTCTCATATGACGGCGAAAAATATAACATTAATGACAATACAAAGTTCTATAATAACGGCAAAGAGATGAAGATCTTCGCCAAGTACTATTTCCCGAGTTCAGTCGAGCTTATCGTGGAGCTGAAACCTGAG
>CADCPU010000457.1 GCA_902803365.1 Oscillospiraceae bacterium | reverse complement strand
TCGCTCGGTGCAGACGAATATGTCACCAAGCCGTTCTCGCTTCCGATACTCGTTGCCAAGTGCAAGGCCGTGCTCGAGCGCGCGGGAGGAAGAGCCGTTACGGGAAGCACGTTCACGGACGGGGATCTGACGGTGGATCTTCAGAAGCGCATGGTGACCTTGAAGGGCGCTGAGATCAAGCTCGCGACACTCGACTATAACCTCCTGAGCTATTTTATCTCCAACCGCGGGAGGGTGCTGTCACGCGAACAGATACTCGACCGCATCTGGGGCTTTGACTATGACGGCAGCGATCGCGTCGTCGACACTCATATAAAGAAGCTCAGGCGTTCCCTTGGCGATTACGGCGATCATATCGAGACCGTGATCAAGGAAGGATATCGTTTTGTTTAGCGGATCAATGCCTGTACATGGTTTTTGCAAGGGAAAAATGAGATGAAAACGAGAAGAAAGAGAGAAAAGGGCTGGTACAAGCCTTATATATTGTTTGAGCTTTTGGCGCTTGTCGTTATGGTCCTGATCGCCGCAGTACTCTATGTCGGTGTCAGGCGCCAGGTCGTTGAGACGAATGAGGCGTCGGCCTTCAGGCTGAGCGAGATGTGTTACGATAACAATGTTGCACTCGCGTCAAGAGAGGCGCTCCAGTTCATCCGCACGCTCACGATGAGCAAAGGATACAGTGGCAACGTGGCTTCGCAGCTCGTAAGCGGAGTGGACGATCCGGACTTTTGGATCGACGGCGATATCCTGATCTTATACTATACCGATCCGAACGGCGACCTCAGATTCTGGGATCTTTACGATTTTTTCTCCAAGGATGAGCTTGAGCCGTTGTTTGATAACGACAAGGGTTTTGAGAATAACTGCCGCATATCACGAATCTGTGCGTCCGAGGGCGAGGATGGAGATTATACCCTGACTGCGCTCGATTACGGCACGTTTGAGGTTTGTACGATAGGTGACGACAGTAAGGGCGAGGAGGTCTATGAGGATCTTCATAAGGATATCAAGGTCATCGACGATGTCCGCCTTGTTGCTTTCAAGCAGTGTGATATGGATCTTGAGGCGGATGAGAATGTCTATACAAATACCGTGACATACCAGGGCTCGATCTTCCAGCCGAATTCAAAGTATTATAAGATCCGAACCGATGATCCGACCATGTTCTTTACTCTCGGTTTTGATGTCGACCGTATCGCGTTCGAGCTTTCTTTGAAGCAGATGCTCCTGTCCGCGGCTGTCGTTCAGACGCTCGCGTTCTACTTTATGATCTTTTACGATTATTCCATGGAAAAGAGAGCGAGGGAGCGTAAGAACCGCGATAACTTTATCGATGCTGTCGCGCATGAGCTCAAGACGCCGGTCGCGGTCGTCAGTAACACCGCGGAGTACCTGGCAACCGGCAAAAGGCCCGAGAAGCAGGCTCACTATCTTGAGGTCCTGACCCACGAGAGCAGCTATATGAACGACCTTCTGAACAGGATGCTCACCTATTCGAGGGTCACGGATAAGACGAATAAGCTCGATCTGACGGAGGTAAAGCTCGACGATCTGGCGGACGAGATCTTGAGGTCCTACGAGGATAAGATCGCTGAGACGGGGATCAAGGTCGAGCGCGTTCAAAAAGGCACAACGGTCCTCTGTGATCGAGCCCTCATGCGCATGGTCATGGATAACCTTATCTCCAATGCGATCAGATACGGCCAGAAGGACAAGATCATTAAGATCGTGACCGACGGCAAGAAGTTCTCTGTCTGGAACAAGAGCGAGCCGTTCGATGAGGAGACCTTGAAAAAGCTCTGGACATCAATGGATGTCGTCGCTCTGAAGGACCAGGGCTCGCACGGAAGCGGTATGGGTCTTTCCATCAGTGCGGGGATACTTGAGCGTCATAAGGCTTCGTATGAGGTCAAGAATGAAGACGGCGGGATCAGGTTCGGTTTTGATATGGAAGGCGTAAAAAGAACCGAGAACGGTACGGGACTTGTCGCGATATATGCGTTTATTGCCATTGTGGATATACTTTTGACCGTCTACTGGTCAGCGAAGTTTCTTGAGCAGGACGGGTATATCAGCTTTATCGTTGTCTGCAGCTGGCTTATGCTGTCTGCTCTTTATCTTGAGAATCTTGTCCTGGTGCTCCTTAAGAAAGAACAGTAATGTTTTTCGATGACTCGTTATTGAATCCAAAGAACTAATGATATAATGTTAACATCTTTTGATGTATGAAATCGACCTGAGCTGCGGCCCGGGCATTGGAATAAGACAGGAAAAAATGGGTTCATCGATAAATCTGACGGCGATATATGTCACCGATATAGTAGGAATAGTACTGTTGTTTCTGATCCTTGTCACCAAGGGTTGGATCTTGCCTGCGCGAAGGAGAGAGAGCAGGATCTTATGTATCCTCATCATCATATCCATTATAAATTGCGCATTCGATGCCTATCTGTCCTACTGCGACGGTAAGCCCGGGACTTTCTACTACTTCATATCGATGGTCGGGAACACCTACATGTATATGTATTACCTTATGGTTGGTATAGGCATAATCATGCTCACCGTAATGCATATCGATAAGAACGTGCCGCGGTTCCAGAGTATATTCTTCGGCCTTATAGCGGTGATCGAGGTTGGGCTCTTGATCGCGAATTTCTTTACGCCGCTCGTATTCTCAGTTGATGCGAATAACGTCTACCACAGGGAAGCCTATTATATGGCATTCGTCATGGGCGGCATGTTCCTGATGGTCTACGGATTTGCCTTCTATTTTATCTCGAAAATACAGACGCCGACGCTCCGCTACCTGCCTGTATGGCAGTTCCTGGTGCCTGTCGCGCTGGGCGTCATCATCCAGTATTACGCTTATGGTATCTCGCTTCAGCCGATCAGTTTCTCGATCGCATTTACGGGACTTGTGATATGTCTCCAGAACGAATGTATCTACATCGACAAGCTTACGGGCGTCTATAACAGATACGAACTCGACAAGGTCATCAAGGCGATCTCCGTTAAGCACAACGAGCGGATCGCGGCGCTGATGCTCGATATGAATGATTTTAAGTCTATAAATGATACTTATTCGCATGAAGAGGGTGATGAGGCGCTGGTGGCCTTTGCGGATATCCTGATGCAGATCGTAAAGTCAGAAGGTTCCGTAATAAGGTTCGCGGGCGATGAGTTCATCATCGTTATCCGCAAGTTCAAGGGTGATGACATCGAGTCGTATCGCACGCGCATCATGAATGCCGTCAGGGAATATAATGAGCGTTCCGGTAAGCCTTATAAGCTTTCCGCAGCAGTCGGAGGCTGTGTCTTTAACTGTAATGACAAGACGGGCTTTGACCTCGTGACCATGATCGACGAGCTTATGTATAAAGATAAGCAGAAGTTCTATAAGAGTACCGGCAAGGTAAGATAAACTATTTCTCAAAAATGTGACCCCGTTATCAGCGTTGCGTCTTATAAGATGTCAGCAATGAAAACAGCGTTGAAAAACGGAGGAATATAGTAATGAAAAAGTTAGTTTGTATCGTATTGAGTGCAGTAATGATGATGAGTCTTGCAGGATGCAATGTATCCAAGGAGATACATGTTCGCAAGTCATTTGGAAATAAGAAAGTCAATATCGAGGAACTTCAGGAACAAGAAGGCCTGATGTTCGTTATCCATGAACGTAACTGTGGTGAGTGCACCGAAGAAGAGTATGAAGCGAGCAAGATCGATATGGAACTCTACTATGACGGAACGGTAAAGATCACAAATCCGGTAAATGACGAAGGCGTCAAGATGTCGGATGATGACTACCGCAAGGTATATAAATTCTGTACCAAGAGCGTTGAAGATGGTACTTTCGATGACTATAAAGAAGATGGCTGTGACGGCACATCATATTCATTCACCTTCTACGATGAAGACGGTGAAGAGCATAAGATCTACAGCGGCTACATCTATGAAAATGACGAGCTGCAGGACATCGTTGATACGCTCTCAGCTTATATGTTGGAATAAAGCCGCAGATCAGTGGAGAAGCATAAAGATAAATTCGCCGATCTTTGTGCCCATTGCAAAGAACTGTCCCATAAGCAGAACGCTCACCAATGCGATGGCTCCGATCTTGGCTGCCTTGTTATTCTCTACGAAATCGATAAGTCTCTGAAATATATTTGTGTTTGCGTATGCCATTTTTTCGGCCTCCCTTTGTTTTTGTTGGTTTAATCTTACAGGCAGAAGATAAAAGCATCGCAAACCAAATATAAAGAGATGATAAAGATTAGTTTTACCATTTTTCCTTTTCCTACATACTTTTGAAGGCCGTCTCGTTAGCGAGGCGGCCTTCGTTCTGTGGGTTAATGATTAAGCTTTTAAGGATCTTAGATAAGAATCAGTGCCAGGATCCCAAGAAGGATCAAAACTGATATGACACCGACCTTAAAGCCGAATTTGAAAATTCCTTTTACGATATTCCAAATGATCATTGTTTTCTCCCCCTTTGCCATGTTGTACAAACATTCTATACCGCGCCCCGGAACTTGTATTCGGGGATAAGTGCGAGATAGGAGGGGGTAATTTGCTTTATAGTGTTACGAAGCAGATGACCATTCTCTTAACATATTGTAAAACCGTTCGATTTGTGTGCCGGCAGCACACCCTTCAAAAGTCTGCCCTTGCTAATATCAAGACAAAAGAGAAGGGGAGGTGTTCCTATGAATAAAAAGGCATTGACAGTGATAATCTCAAGTGCGGCGGTCGTAGTCGTCGGAGGCGTTCTGGTAACGGTCCTCTATGTGCTCCCGAAGTCGCATTATGATAAAGGATCAGATCTCTACAGGAGCGGCAGCTATGGAGCAGCAAAGACCGAGTTTGATGCGGCAGGCAATTTCCGCGATGCCAAGGATTGTGCGGTTGCGGCTGATAAGCAGCAGGCTTTGCTCGACGGAAATACCGCAATGGCAAATGGGGAGTACGAGAAAGCCTGCGAACTGTTCACCAAGGCAGGCGAATATGATCTTAACGGGAGCAATCTTAAGCTCGCGGAAGAGATGATCACAGGAAGCGAAGCAGATAAGCTCATCGAGGAAGGGAAATATATCGAAGCATATACAACGCTTAAGGACGCTAAGTATTCTCAGCCGGATAAGGATTCCAAGTTGATCAAGTGTATCCCTCCGCTTATAGCTGCTGATGACCTGGAAAACGCTTACCTTGTCTCTGAATTTATGGATGACGGCAAGGCCCAGCGTTTCTATGTTGAAGGTCTCCAAAAATATAACGAAGGAAAGTACGAACTCGCCAAGGGTTATTTCAGTGAGACCAACTATCTTGATTCAAAAGATTACGCCATGGATTGCACCTATAATATCGGAATACAGAAATTCGAGAGCGGCGCCTACCACGATGCACTTGAAAGTTTCAACCAGATCAATCTGACGTATAAAGATACCAAGGATTATGTTGAGAAGAGTCAGTTCATGACCATCGGCGAATATATCGCAAAAGGCGACTATATAACCGCTCAGGAATACCTCGGTAAAGTCGATGAGAATTTTGAACTTAACGATGTAAAAGCATCCGACTTTAAGGCTCAGATCGACAAGTATTCGGACTACCTCAGGATGTGCGATAACTGGAAGTATACTGACGGCAAGATAAAGAGTGAGGAGAAGTGGAGTTATTACAGTTCCTGGTGGGAACTCGAGGGTGACGACCTCAGATCTACCGTAAGCAATAAGAATGTATCTCTTGATATAAGTTTCAAGGTCAATGAAGACGGCACTGTTACTATCTCCGGAAGTACGCAGATCATATTTTTCAAGGATTACAGTTCGGTCAGAGCGCTTCTCGATATTGAACAGAAAACATACAAGTTCAGTGAGACAGTCAAGTCATCTTCGGGCACGATCAAAGTAACAGATGAGGTCACGCTCAAGTACGGCAAGGACAAGTGTACGGTAAGCTATCGCAAGGAAGACACTCCTTACGCAGGGTGCAAAGATATCATGACTTCGGAGTTTGTTTTCGAGCATAGATGACGACTATTTAGTTTATGACGAAAATGTAAATTCGCATGAAATCGCATCGAATATTCGTATTCGGTGCGTTTCTGTCCTATTAATGGATAGTTGCCTGAGTAGAATCATAATTGTAAGTTAAATGTTTTAGTGTTTCATATTTAACATCTCCTAGTGTTCCGCACCCGCAGTTTGCTCCTTTCGGCTGCGGGTGCAATCCTTTCCGATTGAACAGTTTTTCGAGAACGGATATAATACAACTATCTTTAATGTTGAGGTTATGTGATGCGTAAAGTCGTTGAGTACAAGGTC
>CADCPU010000456.1 GCA_902803365.1 Oscillospiraceae bacterium | reverse complement strand
TATTATTCGCTATGATGACCTTTTTCCCAAGTCCGATGATAAAACGCACGATACCGTCCGAAAAGTCCTTCAGGTTTTCTTTTCTGTCCCTGATCTCCTTAGCGATCGTCTCGTATCTTACGATAGGACCTGCGATCAGCTGCGGGAAGAATGAGATATAAAGACCTACGTTCAATATGTTCTTCTGCGCCTCGCCCTTCTCTCTGTATACGTCCAGCACATACGAAAGAGCCTGGAACGTAAAGAACGAGATACCTATCGGAAGAGCTATCTCAGGAACCGTTATATGTGAATGGAACAGCGCGTTGATATTGGTCAGTGTGAACATCAGGTATTTGAATATGAATATGATACCTATGTTCACGCAGACGTCGATAGCTATCAGCCATTTTACGAATGGCTTACTGTCCCTGAATTTATCGACTAAAAGACCGAACGCCCAGTTGACGCATATGGAAAGCATCATGACAAGAACGAATCTCGGTTCTCCCCACGCGTAGAAGAACAGGCTCGCAAAGCACAGAAATACATTCTGAGCTGTTCTGCTCAGCGGCTTGAGCGCGTAATATACCAGCAGCACGGCTGGCAGGAAAAAGAATATGAATATGTTGCTTGAAAATAACATCTGCTGACCTATATTATTTGATTACTGTTTTGTGCGTTCAATTAGTATATTACCTCAAACAATTCTCTGCAAGTCATTCAATAATCGCAACGCTTATAAATGAGGACATAACTTCTTTTCAGCAATATCGACAAGTTTTTCATATCTTATGATGACCTTTGTTTTCTCTATAATAAAAGATATGACGAAAGAAATGCTCAAGAGAACTGCTCCGATTACAATAAAATGCTTGAAACTGTATGTGAAATCATAGTACCAGGCAATACGAATGAAATTATGAATAAGAAAAATATTCATAGAGTATTTGCCAAGTATTGACAATAATGAACTAAGCAGAGGAATATCTGAAATAAACTCAAATGTGACTCCGGTTATCAAAAAAGCAAGAATGCCTTCCCAAACACCTAAAAGAGGTGTGTGCCTTGTATATAATCGTATAACGACCAATAGAGTTATGACCAACAATAGTAATATCAACTTGATCATCTTTAAGAAGATATGTCCATTACATAATGATTTAAACCTCTTTAGCAAGTCTTTATCAGCACTGACAATACCAAAAGCAATACAGATTATGTAATGTGGATAAAAGGCAAATGTATACTTTGATGGATCGACAACAAAAAAAGTAGTGATCAATATAGCTATACCAAATAGAACGATCGATCCAAAACGTTTATAAATCAACAAGAGGATAGGAAGTGTGATGATCAATAGCTGTGCGAGTGACATGTACCAAAAAGTAGCAATGAACTGAGGTGTCTTGAACAGTTCGGCTAATCCCATGCCATCGATAATAAAGTAAGCTATACTTTTGATCCCTGTGCCGTACACATGTGTATACCAACCTTTATTTGTCAGTATAGAGAATAAGTTGAGAGTCAAAAATACGAAGTAAAAACCACTCATAGTGCGAAGGTACCTATGGATGATCTTTTCTTTTAACAATGTTGGATCTTTTATATGATTGATATTCAAAGTCAGCGCATACGCGCTTAAAAAAACAAAAAGCGCAACGCACAATTTCATTGATAATGAAATATAGTTGATCAATGATTCACTAAATGGCCAAAATGAAACGACCTGTCCCTGATATCTTTCGGGAGACAAGAAACAATGATGATAGATCATAAATATAATGGCGACACCTTTTACAACTTGTGTGTCACGTTTTGTAAATGATGAATCATTTGACATTATACTCATTTCAATATTGGTTTTCCATTTCATCAATTACTTCAAACAAGTATTGTCCGTAATTCGTTTTTTCCATTCGAACAGCAGTCCTTTTGACATCTTCAAGAGTGATCCAATGATTCAGAAGCGCAATTTCTTCAAGACAACCAATCATTCTTCCGCCTCTTTGAACTGATTTTATTTCGCCTGCTGCTTCATACAGACTATCTGCAGTGCCAGCATCAAACCATGAGTATTCTTCTCCCAAAGTTATTACATGTAGCGCATTCTGTTCAAGATAACAATTATTAACTGAAGTGATCTCAAGTTCTCCTCTATCAGATGGCTTTATTGTTTTTGCTATTTCAACTACCTGATTATCATAGATATAAAGGCCCGGAACAACAAAGTTGGACTTCGGCTTGAGCGGTTTTTCTTCTATGCTGATAGCTTTTCCATTTTCGTCAAATTCAACTACGCCGAATGATCGGGGATTAGGAACATAATAACCAAATATCGTAGCGCCTTGCTCAGTACTTTTGATTGCCGTTCTGAGTTTTGTTCTGAATGAAGGTCCAAAAAAAATGTTATCACCTAAAGCCAAACATACTTTTTCATTTCCGATAAAGTCAGCCCCGATCAAAAATGCATCAGCGATCCCTCGTTGCTTTTTTTGTTCTTTATATGTGATGTTTATACCAAAATTAGAACCGTCGCCAAGAAGATTATCAAAACTGTTAACTTCTCCCGGCGGTACAATAATAAGGATATCCTTGATTCCAGCCAACATGAGTGTCGCAAGCGAGTAATAGATCAAAGGTTTGTCATAAACCGGGAGCAACGGTTTGCATACCGGTAATGTGATCGGATAAAGACGTGTTCCTTTTCCAGCAGCTAATACTATTCCTTTCATTTTCGAACTCCATCTATTTCATTTCAATACTAGTAGCCATTCGGATGTGTATTGTGCCAATTCCAGGCAGTCTTTATGATTTTGTTTATATCATCATACTTTGGTCTCCATCCCAAAACCTGCTCTGCCTTATCATAAGAAGCAATAAGAATTGCCGGGTCCCCATCTCGACGTTCAGCATATTGAACTTTTATCTTTTCGCCCGTAACAACTTCAACACTGTTGATTATCTCTTTAACAGAAAAACCTGTACAGTTTCCGAGGTTGAACTCATTACTGCATCCTCCGGCTGAGAGATATGTTAAAGCGGATAAATGCGCATCAGCCAGATCGTTCACATGGATATAATCTCTTATACATGTTCCGTCATTCGTATCATAGTCTGTTCCAAAAACATCTATATGATCCCTCTTCCCAAGAAGAGTTTGAAAAACAATTGGGATCAGGTGAGTCTCGGGATCATGTGCTTCGCCGATATTACCCTCATCATCGGCACCACATGCATTGAAATACCTGAAAGCAACATATCTGATTTTACCAAGATCAGATAATTTAGATAACATTCTTTCAATCGTCAGTTTTGTGAATCCGTAAATATTGATTGGATCACATGGCAATGATTCAACTATCGGCACTTCTTTTGGTTCACCGTAAACAGCGGCTGTTGACGAGAAAACAATACGTCTAATATCATGTTTATCCATTACTTCAAGCAAAGAGATCGTCCCGCTGATATTATTATTATAATACTTCAAAGGATCTTTCATGCTCTCCGCAACAATGGAATGCGCAGCGAAATGCACAATAGCTTCGATATTGTTTTCAATACTAAAAACATTATCTAATCCATCTTTGTCCCTGATATCAACATCATAAACTTTTACTCTGTTATCAACAGCTTCAGGGTGTCCAGTGGAAAAATTATCGATAACGATCACTTCATTGCCGGCATTAACAGCTCTTTTGACAAAATGTGACCCTATATAGCCGGCTCCACCTGTAACAACGATTTTCATTATTTGCTTCTCCCTTTTCATTAAGATTCGATCATGTCGGCAACATTCTATAATACTTTCCTATTGTTGATCACCTTTATGATTTAAATCTTCTTCTGTCTCTTTAGGTTCTGTATCACTTTCACTATTATCGATAGCATTTATATGTTTTAATCGAATACGTCTAAGTACAGAAAGAACGATTAATAGTATAATACCCATGCAGCTGATCATCAAGCCCTTATCGATTCCCGGAACTTTGTATCTTAGCGTTATGCTGTGCCTGCCCTCGGGTACCCTGACTCCTGTGAAAGCGTAATTTAGATCTCTGATGACATGAGCTTTCTTTCCGTCGACTTTGATCTCCCATCCCAGGTTGGCAGGGATAGAGAGATAAAGGATCTCTTCATCATCGGCATCCAGCCATCCTTTGACTGTGTCGCTGCCGAATTCTGTTATTTCATATTTCTCAGCCTGACGTTCCGATGCGAATTTCTCATAATTGTTCATGTCCATCGCGGACAGATATATCCTATCGTAAGAGTATTCACCGATGTCTCTGAATTTTACATTGATCGGTTCCGAGTAATCTGTAACATAATCAAGATTTACATCATAGTCAGTGATATCGCCGATACCCTGGTTACCGAGCTTGTTCATCAAGAGCTTCGTGATACCGCCTGCAGTGCATTCTACAGAGAACGGACCGCTCTTGAAACCTTCGTCATTCTTTTTCAGCAGGTTGTCGAAAGAAAGCATCATCTGCCCTGTAACAGGAACAGTAGGCCTCAGAGTTATGACTGCATCTTTCGCAGTGATCAGTATTTTGCCGTCTTTGATCTGAACTCCCGGACCGGGGGTTACCGTGAAGGGAACTTGTGCGATAGAAGTCTCTATATCTTCGGCATCCATTTCCTCCAGCCCTATGACATCGTCAGACTCTGCGTCTGAAACCACGATCGCCTGGAGCAGCGCCTGCTCTCTTTCGAGTCTTGAGAGCTTTTCGAATTCTTCCTGTGTGATATACGAATCGAATCCTGTACCAAGTCCGAAGGAGTACTTGTTCTTCAATATCATGACGCCGTCTTTTTCAGCCCAGCTGCCGAATCCGTAGCCGGCGTACTGGCTCATCCTCGTCCCCTTGACTACGTCATCACCAAGGAAGTACTTGACGCCCGTCATAAGGTCGAGTCCCGCCCTGTTATCATTCGAGAACAGGGTTATCCTTTCTACATAGTTCTGGTTGTTACCAAGCATTTTATTGTAGTAAAGGAGTGTCGACGGTATCTTCGAATCATATGTGTATATGCTTCTCGTTTTCCACCAAAGTGTCTCGTTGGCATATTTTGAAAGAGTTTTGTAAACCGAGATCCCGCTGACCTGGTCTATCCTGTAAAAGTCATCATCCTCTATATCATCTCCCGCCCTCTGTACAGACTGCGACAATTTGAATCCGATCTGTCCGTCTTTAAGGAAGGATCTCATCTTTTTGGTTTCAACTGGTGTCCACATCAGAACAGTAGCGCCCATCGTGACTACCAGGAGCATGGTGACAGCATTGTTGCCGAACCTGAACGAGTCGTTCTTCCAGATGCACATAATGATGATAACTGCGAGCGCGAGAAGCAGATTAATCAGGATCGCGAAGATATTGATCGTATATACACTTCTGAAGATTGTTCCCGGAGTTATGTCATTCGGGAAATATCTGAAGTATACGCTTACTGCCATCCCCGCAAAAGCAGCCGTCATGAGCACGATATCCAGCTTGCCGCCTCTCTTCATGTGCTGCAGCTGGTCCATGGCCGTCAGAACGACGAAGAATATCATCATGAAATACCATCTTCCGGTCGGATAACTGAACCCATTGAACATGCTGTTGAATACCGGAAGGATCAAACAAACGAATGAAAGCAGGCTCATTATCAGAGGCGTGTTCCTGAAAGAGAATCTCCTGAGCGAACATACGAACAGAAGAACTATTACAGACGCCAGACCGAGATACATATCGTTTCCCTGGAC
>CADCPU010000455.1 GCA_902803365.1 Oscillospiraceae bacterium | reverse complement strand
GCTGATCCTGCCGTTATTGATGACGATATCCTCATCCTTGGCATAAGTCTCCACTCCGACATTGTTATGAAGTTCAACACGCGTATCGGCGCTCTCGAGCCTGATGTGAGTCTCCTGATCAACGCCGCCGAATGCGAGGGATTCCTTACCTGCATTCTCCAAACGTACGCCTGCGTATTCAAACTTGATGTCGCTCCTGCCGTGAAGCGTTCCGAGACACGTGGAATAATGCGAACGAAGATCGACCTTAAGGCTCGCATCTTCAACTTTGACGACCGCATGACCGCCGTTAAGCGAACCGATACCGACGAACTTATTGCCGCCTCCGAATACTCTGAGCGTCGTCTTGGTCACATATACGTTGACATTACTCTCGAGGCAACCTACACCGACTCCGTAGTTGGCATTGATATCTTCGTCAACGCTGCAGTTGATGATATCGATGTTGTGCTCGCTTGAGAACGCACCGATACCGCAGCACTTTGTTCCGCCGCTCCTTATCGCATAGAGACCTCTGTCGATCCTTATCACACCGCCTAAGCCGGAACCGATACATACACCCTCGTGACCGTTGGCAATGACTGAGATCTTACCGTCCTGATCGAAGTGGATGTAACCGTGTTCTGATTCAAGATCGTTTCCGATACCGTAGTACTTCGGATTGTCGACCTCGATAGTGAGATTTCCGTCACCGATAAGATGCAATGAAGCATTTTTGTGAACACGGATACCCGCACCCTTCAAGAAGTTATTTCCGATAAGGTTTATCGTAACATTGGCGCCGTCCGAGATATCGATACAAGGACGGTTCTTGATATTGGACAGGTATACGTTATTGAGCGTGATCTCGCCGCTGTAACCCGAGAGCACCCTAAGATTGATGTCTGTCTTAAGATTAGGCGCACCGGAGATAGCGACATCCCTGTATACGGAATCTTCCTTACCTACAACGATGTCAGTACAACCGTACTTAACAAGAAGTGCGAGCGATACTCTGTTGCTGCTTCCTGCAACATATACTTCTTTCTCGTCGCCGTCTTCTTTCTCTCTTGCATATGTAATGATCTCGTCCAATACTTTCTTGTCGAGTTTTGCGATCGGTGTAGCTGCAGGTCTTCCTGTATAGTAACCCTGAATAAGGTCAACACCCATATGGATGACTGTTCTAAGTTCTTCCTTGGTCTCAATACCTTCCGCCAGTGACAGGATACCGTTATCTTTACAGAAGTTTATGATCTCACCTACGAAGTGCTGTTTCTGCGGCTTGTTGTTGATGTCGGTCAGGAGCGTCCTGTCGATCTTGACATAGTTAGGCACGTAGCGAAGGAGATTATTGATGTTCGAATAACCGGAACCGTAATCGTCGATCGCGATACCCATTCCAAGATCGTTAAAGAACTTCTTGGTACGGTCGAGCTCTTCGTCACGGAGCTCCGCTTCTTCGGTAAGCTCGACAACGATCTCGTTACTGATACCGCGGACAAGGTCTTCGATGGTCTTCTGAGTATCAGGCTCGACCCTGACGCCCGGAATACTGTTGATGAAGATCTTCTTGCCGTGGAAGAAAGCGGAATCACTGTTGACCTTTCCGAGGATATTGAGGAACGTGAGTTTCTCTATGTCCTGAAGACGTCCAAGGACACTTGAATACTTGACCATATCGAGAGGATTGATACGCTCTTCCGTCGCAGAACGCATAAGTGCCTCATATGAATAGATCTCACCGTTCGATGCACGAACGATCGGCTGATATACATAAGTAAGGAGATTATCATCGAGGATCTTCTCGGTGATATCACAATCATGCTGTTCTGCTCTTGAGAGAGCATCATAGCCGCTTGTATTAGTCGTATATTTATTCGTATGGAACTGCTCGAGTTTTTTCTTGTACGCTTCAAGTTCCAATGTGCGTCTCAAAACTTCAAGTTTTTCCGCGACCGACTCGATCCATACGCGGTAGTCTTCACCATAGCTTTGAGTCCTGTCGCCGTAACTTAATGCAGCATAGCCGAAGCACTCGCTCTCACAGAAGACAGGAGTAATGATATAACTTGAAGGCTTATCATCATCAAACATATCAGGCAGTAGATCGGATGTATCGAACATTACACCAAGACCGAATCTGTTGTCGCTCCTGTCGCTATAATAATCTACGGCAAGACACATACGCTTCGGGTATCCCTCATTTGCCAGATGGTGTACTGCCGTCTCATCTGCCATATCGAGCCATATATCAGCCAGGCACAAAGAGAAGCGCTTAACATCCTTTATCTGGTATGCATATGAATAAAGCGTACCGAAAAAGGCTTCCATCTCAGACTGCGCGATGAGGTTTCTCGACATCATGGAGTTGATGTCATCGATATATTCTGCCATCCTGACAGTTGCCCAGGATTTACGCTTCGGCAGATATTCGTCAAGACAGACCTTGCCGCATCCGCATGTCTCGCCCGGCATAAATACCGGCTTATCAGTATACTTCGGAAGCTTATCGCCTTCGAGCGCACTGTAAATATATTCGATCGCATAAGCACCGATCTTACCGTACGGAAGTTGTGAAGACGTGATACAGACAGGACTCAAACGTCCTTCTTCAGAAGAGTCAAAGCCTGCAACTGCGATATGTTCAGGCACCCTGACACCCATCGTCTCCAATTCTGAGCATACGCCGATGGCCATCTCATCGTTGGCACAGACAATAGCTTCCGGAAGACCGTTCGAACAGCCTTCCCAGAACCTTACGGCGGACGAACCGCTGTTATACCAATAGTCGCCGTGGAATATCCTGTTCTCGTTTACCGGGATACCGTGCTTTTTAAGAGTATCCTTATATGCCTTAAGCCTGGTAACGGAGTGATGATGACGTTTCTTACCCGAGATATAACCGATGTCATGCTTATTATGAACGGTGATCATGTGCTCCACGATCTCACACATACCGGCATAGTCATCCTGATATACGCTCGCAAAATAATCGCTCTCACGGTCTATGACCAATACGGGACCT
>CADCPU010000454.1 GCA_902803365.1 Oscillospiraceae bacterium | reverse complement strand
CAAGATCTGCCGTAAGCTCTTTGCCGATGTCATAAGAGATGACGCTAACAAGATCAAGAATAAATACGTCAACGTTCCCTTCACTACTCCATATGCGATCCTGTTTGTTCCGTTCGAAGGAATGTATTCCGAGATAGTAAATCTTAATCTTATAGAAGAACTTAATAAGATACATATAACTGTAGCAGGACCATATACGCTCACGGCAATACTGAGCACGGTAACAAATTACTTTCAATCGCTCGCGATCGAGAGAAAGGCATACGATATCGAGCAGACACTAGGCACCTTCAAATCCCAGTTTTCCAAGTTCAACGATTCATTCGACAAGGTCAGAAAGAATCTCGAGACTGCAACCACAAATCTCGATCATCTCAAGACTACAAGGATCAATGCGATCAATCGTGCGTTAAGAGGGATAACAGAGATCGAGAGCAGCACCGGTGAGGAAGAATCAGACTATCTATTGGACTAGAAATCCAAAGGATCTGACACAACTATGCCCGAATCGTGATATTATTATTCGTATTGATCGATCAGATCGGAGCATGGTATGAGTGATAGTAATAAGAAAAACAGATTTAATATGAACCTTACACAGGGAGATCCGCTCAAGGTAATACTTATCTTTGCCTTGCCTCTCTTCCTGAGTAATCTCTTTCAGCAGTTTTATAATCTCACTGACACGGCCATAATAGGTCATGCACTCGGAGATGAAGCACTGTCTGCGATCGGAGCGGTATCCGTTCTCTATAATATATTTATATCCTTGATATTCGGACTGACTAACGGATTTGCCGTCATTGTATCGAACTGTTTTGGTGCCGGAGATTCAAAGAGGCTTAAAAGATCAGTCGCAAACAGCATCTTACTCGGAATCATATGCGTTGCAGTTCTTGTCTTTACTGGTCTTTTCTTCCTCAAAGGGATAATGGGAATACTCGACGTCCCTGCTGACCTCTACGAAGCAGCTGCTTCTTATATAACGATAATAATCGCAACACTCCCTCTGTCGCTGGCTTATAACATCTGCGCGAGTTTTCTTCGTGCCATCGGCAATGCAGTCGCACCGCTCATCATCCTTGTATGTTCCGCAGTACTCAATGTCGCACTCGACTATACATTTGTCTGCGTATTCGATTTCGGACTTTCGGGAGCAGCAGTAGCTACGGCTCTTGCCCAGCTCATTTCCGCGATCGTATGCTTTATCTACATTCTTAAGAAGGTTCCTGAACTTCATATCTCCAAGAGCGATCTTAAGTTCGACGGAAGTCTTATGGGAAACCTTTTCGCGAGCGGAATATCATTTGCAATGATGTTTACAGTCGTTAATATCGGAACATTCTTCCTTCAAAGAGCGATCAACGGTCTTGGCAACGACATAATCGCTGCTCATACGACTGCCAGAAAGATCGACAGTTTCTGCATGATGCCTGTATCGACCATTGCAAGTTCAATGGCAACATTCTCCGGTCAGAACCACGGAGCAGGTAAGCACAGAAGGATCATCGAAGGATTAAAGAAGTCGATACTCGCTTCTTTTGTCATCATCGTGCTCCTTATCGTATTTATCTTTGTTCTTGGAGATGAAGTATCTTACCTTATCTCGGGTTCGGAGAATCAGACCATCATCGGATTGTCACACAAATATCTCAACTGGAATCTCCCGTTCTTCTTTGTCCTCTCGATCCTGTGCGTAGCAAGAAATACGCTTCAGGGCGTCGGTTCAAAGATCGCTCCTATCATATGCAGTGTCATGGAGATGGCCATCAAAGTCGTGATGGCTGAATTTCTCGTGGACAGATTCGGTTATGACGGAATAATAATCTGCGAGCCTATCACCTGGATAGTATGCGCGATATTCATTATGATCGTCTTCTTCACTAACAGGCACATAAAGCCGGCTCTCAAAAGATCAGATGTCGTAACGTCTGACGATCCTTAACTTCCACCAGATCTTGATGGTATCGGTAAACATCTTGAGGACATCCTTGATCCTGATCCTGCCGAATGACTCCTGACGGGAAAAATTAAGCGTGATTGGCATCTCGTTGATCTTGGAACCGAGCTTATTTGCAAGAGCCAGCTGCTCTATGTCAAAAGCAAATCCCTTTGTTTCCTGAACAGCCGTGATCTTTTTTATGAGCGGTCCTTTGAAGAGCTTGATGCCTGTCTGTGTATCTCTGACCTTAAGACCAAAGAGTATCTTCAGCATGACAAAGTAACAGAAAGAGAACACCTTACGCGCAAAAGGATAGTCGACCTTGGAATCCGGATGCATCTTGGAACCGATGACCACGTCACAACCAGTCGTATTCATATTGTTAAGAAAATCCTTGAGCATGATCGGCGGAAGATCCAGATCAGCATCTACAAATCCGATGATATCACCGGTTGCATTGCGTACGCCTTCGATAATGGCGCCGCCCTTGCCTCTGTTCTTCTCGTAGATAACAGGCTTGATATGCGGATCAGACTTGGATGCGCGGACTATCTCCTCAGCCGTGTTGTCTTTACTTCCGTCGTTAACGGCAATGATCTCGTAATCCGAAGAAAAGGAACTCAAAGCTTCCGAGACAACACCTAGGTTGCCGCAGATCCTCTCGCCTTCATTATAGGCAGGAACTATTACACTGAGTTTCAAGTCTATTCCCTTTCCGTCAAAAAAATACTAACTAGGAGAGTTTACCACAAAACCTCGGAAAATACACGAACGTCATT
>CADCPU010000453.1 GCA_902803365.1 Oscillospiraceae bacterium | reverse complement strand
TGGGTTCAGATGCTTCTGAAGTTAGGAGCATAGTCAGCGGTCTCAAGGGGACATATGCGGTCAGGTCTTCTGCGCTTAACGAGGACGGCAGCAAGGCTTCTTTTGCAGGCGCATATGAGACTTTGACCGATGTAAAGCCGGAAGATATTGAAGAAGCGATAAGGACAGTACAGAAGTCTGCTGACAGCCTTAGGGTTGAGGAATATGCCAAGAATCAGGCGATCGCAAAGGAAGGCATAGCGGTCGTAATTCAGGAATACGTAAAGCCTGAGTTCGCGGGAGTAGTATTTACATCCGACCCGATAACGGGAAGTGCGGCGCGAATGATCGGAAACTACGTTAAGGGCGAAGGCGAGCTTCTGGTATCAGGAAGCGCCAACGCGGAAGAATTTGTATTTGATGCGATCAAGTATTCATACAGCGGAAATGAAGAGTTCAGAAGATACGCAAAGAAGTTGTTCGGTTACTGCAAAAAGATAAGAGATCTGTGGAATGCTCCGATGGATATCGAGTGGGCAGTATCGGGCGGCAAGGTATATATACTTCAGGCAAGGCCTATAACATCGCTTGTAAGGGAAAAAGAGGATACATATCTCATAAACGGAAGCCTGGGCGGCGAATACCTTCTTACAAAGACTAACGTAGGAGAGATATTCATGATGCCGATGTCGCCACTGACGTACAGCATCATGAGAGGCATCTGTAATTCGCTTGGGATGCCGTACTTCATCGATAACGTATACGGTCAGGCTTACATGAACATAAGTGCCGTATGCTCTGTTCTGGTAAGTCTCGGAATGAGCAGGAAGAAGGCTTTTGAGGCGATCAAGGACATCGCGGGCAATATGCCTGAGGGGATGGATGTTCCTATCTTCCCGGTATCGCGTTCGGCTTTTCTTAAGAACCTCCTGGAGCTGATAAGACCAAAGAAGCAGAACAAGGATCTTGGGCTTAAGAGTTCGCCTTATGTATCAGATCTGATCGATAAGACAAAGACGCCGAATGAGCTTTATACGTTATGGAATGAGACAGTTAAGCTCTTTATCAACAGTTCGCTGGGTGAGATCTTTAAGGGTGCAAATATAGTCTCTCTCTTCGGTACAAGGAACAAGATAGAGAAGGTCTGCGGTGAAGATCTTGGCGGAAGGCTCATAGCGGGATCTCTGGGCATCCTGGACAGCATGAAGCCGCTCTTGCTTCTTGAGGATCTGGATGAGGGTAAGATTACGGCTGAGGAATATATCAGGACTTGTGGTCACAGGCACGCTAATGAGATGGAACTTATGTGCCCTTATCCGTATGAAGATCCGGATTTTCCGGCTAATGCTGTTCAAAGACACAGGGAGAGCGGTATCAATGCTCATAAGATGAAGGAAGAGCAGGAGAAGCAGTACAGAGCGGCGGTGGAAGAGTTTAAGGCCGAGTACCCGGGTAAGGTCAACTGGCTCAACAAGAAGCTTAAGAAGTACGATGCGGCCAACAAGTCACGCGAGAGCGTAAGGAGCGAGGGCGTTAAGATATTTTGCGTATTAAGGAAGTTCTTCCTTAAGGCGGGCTCACTCATGGAACTCGGTGATGATATCTTTATGCTCAGTATCGATGAGGTATTGGGTGCGCTTGAAGGTAATAGATCGTGTCTTGATAAGATCGCGGCGAGGAAAGAGACTTATACGAGATATCTGGAGTATCCGCTCTTTCCGAATCTCATATGCGGCAGATTCGATCCTGATGTGTGGCTCAGTGACCCTAAGCGCAGGAATGATATCTTCGTGGCAGGTGAGGGAACAGGCGACGCGCTCTCAGATGACGTCAAGGGCTTTGCGGGCGCGGCAGGTAAAGTTACGGGTATCGTGCATGTGATAAACGATGTTAAGGATGCAGATCAGCTTAAGCAGGGTGAGATACTCGTCACCACTGCGACCAATATCGGTTGGACGACGATCTTCCCGCGCGCAGCTGCCATTATAACGGACATAGGAGCCCCTCTGTCGCACGCTGCGATCGTAGCAAGGGAATTCGGTATCCCTGCGGTCGTCGGCTGCGGAAACGCGACTACGGTGCTTCATACGGGTGATAAGGTCATAGTCGACGGTTCTAACGGAACTGTTACGAAGTGCTGATCACTTGTTTGCGAGGAGCCATGCCAGGATATGGATGGGCTGCTCAAACTTATTCTGATCGATGAGCGTCTGAAGCTCGTCAGGTGTCAAAACTGATACATTAAGGTATTCGGTCTCGTCGAGCGACTGACCGGATGCCTTTTTGCAATTGCGGGCAACGTAGAGGCTTGCGTAGTTATCAGTTATCGCAGGAGCTGACGGGATCGTCAGGAGATGTTCCCACTCGTCAGACACATAGCCTGTCTCTTCCTGAAGCTCTCTGATGGCGGCAGGGAGCTGAGCATCTTCGCCTTCGTCTTTTTCGATACCGCCTGCAGGAAATTCCATAGTGACTTTATGAATGCCCTGTCTGAACTGTTTGACGCAGATGAGGTTGCCGTTCTCGTCGAACGGGACTATAACGACGAAGTCTCTTCTGGAGTAGCTGTAGAACGGCTCGTATTCGCTGCCGTCAGGGAAACGGTAGCGCGATCTTCTGAAGTCTATCCATTCATCGGAGATGATGTGCTCTGTCTTTATTTCTTCCCAGATAAGGTCCTTGTCGTCCATTTCTATGCCTCTTTTTGTTTTCTGAATAATATACCACAAATCCTTTTAACACCAAAATTGCCTAAAAGTTTGCTGAAAATTCATACAAATTTAATATATTTTAGATTTGTTTGCGTCTGCAAATAGTTTTAGGGAAAGGAGAGGAAAGAATGGAGAAGAAGAATTACAGACATGAGCTTAAGTACGCGATATCGCATGCTGAATATCTGGCGATAAGATCGCGTCTGAAGCATATCATGCACACCGATCCGCACACTGGTCCCGAAGGGTTATATTACATCCGCAGTATCTATTTTGATAATCATGATGACAAGGCCCTTAAGGAGAAAGTGAACGGGGTCAGCAAACGTGAGAAATTCCGCATCAGATACTATAACGACGATTTTTCTTATATTACGCTCGAAAAGAAGATGAAGATAAACGATCTGTGCTTGAAGTGCGATGCGAGGATCACGGAAGAAGAATGCCGTATGATATTGAACGGAGACACGGGGTTCATGAAGGATCATCCTGAGGAACTTGTCAGAGAACTCTATGCAAAGATGCAGTATCAGGGATTAAAGCCCAGAGTACTCGTATCATACGTGCGCGAACCATTTATCTATTCGGCCGGTAATGTTCGCATAACTTTTGATTCACATGTCAGGACGACACATTATCACAGAGAGTTTCTCACAAAAGACGTGTCAGACATAAGTGCCACAGACAGACCGAACGACATTTTACTGGAAGTCAAGTTTGATGCATTCCTACCGGGGGGTATACAGGACATCATTCAGACTCCGGGTTTGAGACAACAGTCTTTTTCAAAATACTGCGCATGCCGCAGATACGGTTAATTTATCTATTAGGAGAAGGAAATATTTATGAATTTTAGTGATGTATTTAAATCAAGTTTCTTAGAAAGTATTACGGAATTTTCCGCGATCGATACACTGATCGCCATGATATTTGCGCTCGTGATCGGTATGTTCATCTACCTGATCTACAAGAAGACATTCACGGGAATAATGTATTCAACGGGATTCGGAATGTCCCTGATCGGTCTTTCCCTCGTTACGACACTTGTCATCATGGCGGTTACATCTAATGTAGTGCTCTCACTCGGTATGGTCGGTGCACTCTCTATCGTACGTTTCCGTGCAGCAATTAAAGAACCTATGGAGATCGTATTCCTCTTCTGGTCGCTGGCATCAGGTATCGTTATCGGTGCAGGCATGATCCCTCTTGCGGTCATCGGTTCGGTAATCATCGGTCTGATCATGGTATTGTTTGTCAACTGCAAGTTCAGCAACACACCTTATATCCTCATCATCAACTGTAATAACGAGCAGGCAGAGGAAGAGGTCACACGTGTTATCAGAAGCGGTGTAAAGAGATTTATCGTCAAGTCCAAGACAGTTAATTCCGACGGCATCGAACTTACAGCCGAGATCCGCGTTAAGGATGCGGCAACGAGCTTTGTTAACCGCGTAAACGAGGTAACAGGCGTATCCGGTGCAACACTCGTAACTTACAACGGAGAATACATGTCATAAGGAGACAATGATAATGGTCACAAGAAAAAGCACTGACAAGGTCATCCTTGTCATAGTGGCTGTGGCGGTCATCATGTGTCTTTTGGCGACGGCAATGTCATCCGAGATCACCAGGCGCATCGGCGGAAACGGTATCAATATGGAGTACGAATCCGCCCTTTTTGATAACTCTGAGATCATGGAAATCAATATCGAGATGCCGGAAGATTCTTGGAACGATATGCAGGCCAATGCAATGCTTGAGGAGTACAGTTCGTGTGACGTTACGATCAACGGACACAAGGTCAGGCATGTTGCGATAAGACCTAAGGGCAATACCAGCCTCAGGACGATCGTTGACGATCCCACTACGGATCGCTACAGTCTGAAGCTCGAGTTTGATCACTTCGAGAAAGGCCAGAACTGTCTCGGACTCGACAAGTTGATACTCAATAACAATTTTGCGGATGCAACTCAGATGAAAGAAGCTGTCATATATGATATGTTCAGGTTCCTCAACGCTGACGCATCCCTCGTGAACTATGCCAAGGTTTCTGTTAACGGCAAATATCGTGGCGTATTCCTTGCTCTTGAGGCAGTAGATGA